>NZ_JBEOSD010000070.1:0-38675 GCF_040302735.1 Streptomyces sp. NPDC097619
GACGGGTCCTTGCCGGAGAAGGCGCCGCCACCGTGGCGGGCCATGCCGCCGTAGGTGTCGATGATGATCTTGCGGCCGGTGAGGCCGGCGTCGCCCATCGGGCCGCCGATCTCGAAGCGCCCGGTCGGGTTGACCAGCAGGCGGTAGCCCTCGGTCTCCAGCTTGATGCCGTCCTCGACGAGCTGCTTCAGCACGTGCTCGACGACGAACTCGCGGATGTCGGGCGCGAGCAGCGAGTCCAGGTCGATGTCCGAGGCGTGCTGCGAGGAGACGACGACCGTGTCGAGGCGGACCGGCTTGTCACCGTCGTACTCGATGGTGACCTGGGTCTTGCCGTCGGGGCGCAGGTACGGGATGGTGCCGTTCTTGCGGACCTCGGCCAGGCGGCGCGAGAGGCGGTGCGCCACCTCGATCGGCAGCGGCATCAGGTTCGGGGTCTCGTCGGTGGCGTAACCGAACATGAGGCCCTGGTCGCCGGCGCCCTGCTTGTCCAGCTCGTCCTCGTCGCCCTCGACCCGCTTCTCGTACGCGGTGTCGACACCCTGGGCGATGTCCGGGGACTGCGCGCCGATGGACTCGGAGACGCCGCAGGAGGCGCCGTCGAAGCCCTTCTTCGAGGAGTCGTAGCCGATCTCCAGGATCTTCTCGCGGACCAGCGACGCGATCGGCGCGTAGGCCTTCGTCGTCACCTCGCCCGCGATGTGCACGAGACCCGTGGTGATCAGGGTCTCCACGGCGACGCGGGAGGTCGGGTCCTCGCGCAGGAGCGCGTCGAGGATCGTGTCGCTGATCTGGTCAGCGATCTTGTCGGGGTGGCCCTCGGTCACGGACTCCGAGGTGAACAGGCGGCGGGACACATCGCTCCCTGGGGTTGCAGCGGCTGCTGGCTGATCATTTGTCGGCACCGTACCGGAGGCTGCGCCCGGGGAGGTGCCACGGCTACCTTATCGGTCACGGCAGGTCGCCGGGCCACATGTCTCGCCCTGTGGGAGGGCTGTGACCTGCGGCACTCCATTCTGACCCCGGGCCGTCCGGCCGGACAAGGGCTGCCGGGCCCCCGGACGGGCGGGTCCGGGTGCTCGGCACCACTCGGCCAACTGGGCGCTCCGCTCAGGCAAGTCGGGGGGCGACGAGGTCCCAGAGCAGGTCGGCCAGGTCTTCCTTGGGACCGTGCGGGACGGCCGTCTCGGAGCCGTCGGAGCCGAGGATCACGGCCTCGTTCTCCTCCGATCCGAAGGTCTTCGCCTCGCCGACCTCGTTGACCACGAGCAGGTCGCACCCCTTGCGGAGCAGCTTGGCCCGACCGTTGGCCAGCACGTCGTCGGTCTCGGCGGCGAAGCCGACCACGAGCTGCCCGGGGCGGGCCCGCTCGGCCGACACCTCCGCCAGGATGTCCGGATTCCGCACCAGCTCCACAGGGGCCGGCTCCCGCCCCTCCGCCTTCTTGATCTTCCCGGTGGCGTAGACCGCGGGCCGGAAGTCGGCGACGGCGGCGGCCATGACCACCGCGTCTGCGTCCGCGGCGGCCTTCAGAACGGCCTCCCGGAGCTGGAGGGCGGTGCCCACCCGGACCACGTCCGCCCCGGCCGGGTCGGGCAGGGCGGTGTTGGCGGAGACCAGGGTGACCCGGGCCCCGCGCGCCACGGCGGTACGGGCCAGGGCGTAGCCCTGCTTGCCGGAGGAACGGTTGCCGAGGAAGCGCACCGGGTCCAGGGGCTCCCGGGTCCCGCCGGCACTGATCACCACGTGGCGGCCGACCAGGTCCCGCTCGGCGCCGGCGCCCCGGGCCAGCACCCGGCGGCAGACCTCGAAGATCTCCTCCGGGTCGGGCAGCCGCCCCTTGCCGGTGTCCTTCCCGGTCAGCCGGCCCACCGCGGGCTCGATGACCAGGGCGCCGCGACGGCGCAGGGTGGCCACGTTCTCCTGGGTGGCCGGGTGCTCCCACATCTCGGTGTGCATGGCCGGGGCGAAGACCACCGGGCAGCGGGCCGTGAGGAGGGTGTTGGTCAGCAGGTCCCCGGCGAGGCCGTGGGCGGCCTTGGCGAGCACGTCGGCGGTGGCGGGGGCCACGACCACCAGGTCGGCGCCCTGCCCGATCCGTACGTGCGGGACCTCGTGCACGGTCTCCCAGACGCCCGTCTCCGCCGGGTGGCCGGAGAGGGCGGCCCAGGTGGCCGCGCCGACGAAGTGGAGGGCGGACTCGGTGGGGACCACCCGGACGTCGTGTCCGGACTCCGCGAGCCGCCGCAGCAGCTCGCACGCCTTGTACGCGGCGATCCCGCCGCTGACCCCGAGGACCACCTTGGGCTTGTCCACTGCTTCTCCCCGCATCCGTGCTCTCCGGTCCGACCGGTACTCATGACACACCACAGGCCCGGCAGCCGCTCCCCCGCGCTGTACGCGGGGGCGACCCCTGCCGGGCCTGTGGTGAGGTGTGCTGCCGGGCCTACTGGGCCGGGGCCTCGATAGCCTCGGAGGTCAGCAGACCGGCGTTGATCTCGCGCAGCGCGATCGACAGCGGCTTCTCGTGGACGTGGGTGTCCACCAGGGGGCCGACGTACTCCAGCAGGCCCTCGCCGAGCTGGGAGTAGTACGCGTTGATCTGACGCGCCCGCTTGGCCGCGTAGATCACGAGGCTGTACTTCGAGTCCGTGGCCTCGAGCAGCTCGTCGATCGGCGGGTTGATGATGCCCTCGGGCGCGGTGATGGAAGAGGACACGCTCTACCTTCCGAAGATGGGTGAAAGATCTGTCAGCCGGATCCCGTGATCGGGACAGGGGTCATCCCCCGGACGGCTGGAGCATCAAGGCTAGCAGCTCACGTGCTACATCCTCGACGGAGGTGTTGACAAGGGTGGTGTCGAACTCGGCCTCGGCCGCGAGCTCCACCTTGGCCGCTTCGAGGCGGCGCTCGATGACCTCGGGGGGTTCGGTGCCGCGCCCGGTGAGGCGGCGGACCAGCTCCTCCCAGCTCGGCGGCGCGAGGAAGACCAGCTGCGCCTCCGGCATGGACTCGCGCACCAGGCGCGCGCCCTGCAGGTCGATCTCCAGGAGCACGGGCTCGCCGCGCTCCAGCCGCTCCAGCACGGCGCTGCGGGGGGTGCCGTAGCGGTTGCCCGCGAACTCGGCCCACTCCAGCAGCTCGCCGTTGGCGATCAGCTTGTCGAACTCGTCGTCGTTGACGAAGAAGTACTGGACGCCGTGCTTCTCACCGGGCCGCGGCTTGCGGGTGGTGGCCGACACGGAGAGCCAGACCTCGGGGTGGACCTTGCGCATATGCGCGACGACCGTGCTCTTGCCCACCCCGGAGGGGCCGGAGAGCACGGTCAGCCGCGGACGAACCTCTGCTGCCATGGAGCGATTATCCCGGTTCCCGGGACTGCCCGGGAACACGAAGGGAACTTCGGGCGACGCCTCAGGCGCCGGCGCCGCCGAACTCCCGCTCCAGCGAGGCGATCTGGTTGGAACCGAGACCGCGCACACGACGGCTCTCGGAGATGCCGAGGCGCTCCATGATCTGCTTGGCGCGGACCTTGCCCACGCCGGGCAGGGACTCCAGCAGGGCGGAGACCTTCATCTTGCCGATGACGTCGTTCTCCTGGCCCGCCTTGATCACCTCGTGGAGCGAGGCGCCGGAGTGCTTGAGTCGATTCTTCACCTCGGCCCGCTCCCGGCGAGCCGCGGCGGCCTTTTCGAGCGCGGCTGCGCGCTGTTCAGGGGTAAGGGGCGGAAGAGCCACGCCTACGTCACCTCGGATGTCGAACTGTCGGATGAGGACCGGCGAGGAGCCTTGCGGAACCTGTCGGGGCCGCGATGGCACCACACCGGGCGAGCGGAAAAGCACGGGTGCGCTTGTTCGCTCTGGGTCGGAGACTAGCGGCCAAGGCCGCTCCAGTCAGCGAGAACGGACGAAAAGTCCTGGTCAGCCTCGACTGAACCGTACATCACAGACAATTCACACTGGATTTGGGTGAGGAATTGGTCAAGGGGTGCGGGGGAACGACCTTCCGACATCCCGGAATATGAGAATCCGCTGAGTTTTCACCCGCCCGGGGTCGACCCCGACATCCCAGCCCGACCCCGCCGGCCCGATGAGCAGCGACGTTCCCGCGGTGCCTTCCGGGGGGTCACCGATCGGCGACCCCCCGGCAGGCACCGGCGGATCAGGCCGCGACCGCCTCGCGGATCTCCTCGGCGAAGGCGGCGGCCGAGGAGCGCAGCGCCGCGACGGAGGGGCCGTGCCGGAGGACCCCGCGGGAGACGTTGGGGACCACGTTGCGCACGGCCGCGCCGAAGACCTTCGGCAGATCGGCGGCGGTGGCGCCCTGGGCGCCGATGCCGGGGGCGAGCAGCGGGCCGTCGATGTCCAGGTCGAAGGAGGACAGGTCGCCCAGGGTGGCGCCGACCACCGCGCCGAAGGAGCCCATGGGCTCGGCGCCGGCGTTCTCGGCGGCCAGGTGGGCGAGCATGGTGGCGCCGACGCCGCGGCCGTCCTCGCGGACCGCGCGCTGCACCTCGGCGCCCTCCGGGTTGGAGGTCAGGGCGAGCACGAAGAGGCCGGTGCCGGATTCGCGGGCCAGGTCCACGGCCGGCTTGAGGGAGCCGTAGCCGAGGTACGGGGAGACGGTCAGGGCGTCCGAGAAGAGGGGGGAGCCCGGGCGCAGGAAGGTCTCGGCGTAGGCGGCCATGGTGGAGCCGATGTCCCCGCGCTTGGCGTCCATGAGGACCAGGGTGCCCGCGGCGCGGGCGTCGGCCACGGTGCGCTCCAGGACGGCGATGCCGCGGGAGCCGAAGCGCTCGAAGAAGGCGGCCTGCGGCTTGAAGACGGCCACCTGGTCGGCGAGGGCCTCCACGACGGTGCGGGAGAAGGTCTCCAGGCCCGTCACGTCGTCGGAGAGGCCCCAGGAGTCGAGCAGGGCGGCGTGCGGGTCGATGCCGACGCACAGCGGGCCGCGGTCGTCCATGGCGGCCCGCAGGCGGGCTCCGAAGGGGGCGGTGGGGGCGGGAGCGGTCACTGGGCGGCCTTCCGGGTGTCGGCGCCCACGGCCTCGGCCAGGGTCGCGTACGGGCTGGTGGCCAGGCGTGCGGCGAGGCCCTTGTTGATGGCGCGGCAGTAGAAGGGGCCCTCGTAGATGAAGGCGCTGTAGCCCTGGACCAGGGTGGCGCCCGCGAGGATGCGCTGCCAGGCGTCCTCGGCGTTCTCGATGCCGCCGACGCCGATCAGGGTGATGCGGTCGCCCACGCGCGCGTAGAGGCGGCGCAGGACCTCCAGGGAGCGGGCCTTGACGGGGGCGCCGGAGAGGCCGCCGGTCTCCTTGATCAGGGCCGGGTCGGAGGTCAGGCCCAGGCCCTCGCGGGCGATGGTGGTGTTGGTGGCGATGATGCCGTCGAGGCCGAGTTCCAGGGCGAGGTCGGCGACCGCGTCCACGTCCTCGTCGGCCAGGTCGGGGGCGATCTTGACCAGCAGGGGCACCCGGCGGTGGGTGACGGTGCGGTCGGCGGCCTCGCGGACGGCGGTCAGCAGGGGGCGCAGGGACTCGGTGGCCTGGAGGTTGCGCAGGCCGGGGGTGTTCGGGGAGGAGACGTTGACCACGAGGTAGTCGGCGTGGCCGGCCAGGCGCTCGGTGGAGGTGACGTAGTCGGCGGCGGCCTCGGCCTCGGGGACGACCTTGGTCTTGCCGATGTTGACGCCGACCACGGTCTTGAAGACTGGGTTGCGGGCGGCCAGGCGGGCGGCGACGGCCGCGGAGCCCTCGTTGTTGAAGCCCATGCGGTTGATCAGCGCGCGGTCGGGGACCAGGCGGAAGAGCCGCTTCTTGGGGTTGCCGGGCTGGGCCTGGGCGGTGACGGTGCCGATCTCGACGTGGTCGAAGCCGAGCATGGCCATGCCGTCCACGGCGACGGCGTTCTTGTCGAAGCCGGCGGCGAGACCGAAGGGGCCGTGGAAGCGCAGGCCCAGGGCCTCGGTGCGCAGGGCGGTGAAGCGGGGTGCGAGGACGGCGGCGACGAAGGTGCGCAGCACCGGGGTGGCGGCCGCGGCCCGGATGAACCGGAAGACGAGGTAGTGCGCCTTCTCGGGGTCCATCTTGGTGAAGACCAGGCGGAACAGCAGTGAGTACATGTCCGGTATATCCCTTGTGCGGTCATGAAGAGGGGGACACCGCCGGCCTGCCGCCGGTGTCCCCCTGCTTCGTACGGGCTGCTAGTCGCGGGCCGCGGTCAGGTGCTCCGCGTGCTCCTGGAGGGAGCGGACGCCCACGTCGCCGCGGTTGAGGGCGTCGATGCCCTGCACGGCGGCGGCGAGCGCCTGGACCGTGGTGAGGCAGGGCACGCTGCGGGCCACGGCCGCCGTACGGATCTCGTAGCCGTCGAGGCGGCCGCCGGTGCCGTACGGGGTGTTGACGATCAGGTCGACCTGGCCGTCGTGGATGAGCTGGACGATGGTCTTCTCGCCGTCCGGGCCCTCGCCCTCGCTGAGCTTGCGCACCACGGTGGCGTTGATGCCGTTGCGGCGCAGCACCTCGGCGGTGCCGGAGGTGGCCATCAGCTCGAAGCCGTGGGCGACCAGCTCGCGGGCCGGGAAGATCATCGAGCGCTTGTCGCGGTTGGCCACCGAGATGAAGGCGCGACCGCTGGTGGGCAGCGGGCCGTAGGCCCCGGCCTGGGACTTGGCGTAGGCGGTGCCGAAGACGGCGTCGATGCCCATGACCTCGCCGGTGGAGCGCATCTCCGGGCCGAGGACGGTGTCCACGCCGCGTCCGTGGATGTCGCGGAAGCGGCTCCACGGCATCACGGCCTCCTTGACGGAGATCGGCGCGTCGATCGGCAGGGTGCCGCCGTCGCCGGTCTTCGGGAGCAGGCCCTCGGCGCGCAGCTCGGCGATGGTGGCGCCGAGGGAGATGCGGGCGGCGGCCTTCGCGAGCGGGACCGCGGTGGCCTTGGAGGTGAAGGGCACGGTGCGGGAGGCGCGCGGGTTGGCCTCCAGCACGTAGAGGATGTCCCCGGCCATGGCGAACTGGATGTTGATCAGTCCGCGGACGCCGACGCCCTTGGCGATGGCCTCGGTGGAGGCGCGCAGCCGCTTGATGTCGTAGCCGCCGAGGGTGATCGGGGGCAGGGCGCAGGCCGAGTCGCCGGAGTGGATGCCGGCCTCCTCGATGTGCTCCATGACGCCGCCGAGGTAGAGCTCGTGGCCGTCGTAGAGGGCGTCCACGTCGATCTCGATGGCGTCGTCGAGGAAGCGGTCGACCAGCACGGGGCGGGTCGGGGAGATCTCGGTGGACTCGGCGATGTAGGACTCCAGCCGGGTCTCGTCGTAGACGATCTCCATGCCGCGGCCGCCGAGCACGTACGAGGGGCGGACCAGCACCGGGTAGCCGATCTCGTCGGCGATGGCCTTCGCACCGGCGAAGGTGGTGGCGGTGCCGTGCTTGGGGGCGGGCAGGCCGGCCTCGGCCAGGACCTGACCGAAGGCGCCGCGGTCCTCGGCGGCGTGGATGGCCTCCGGGGAGGTGCCGACCACGGGCACGCCGTTGTCCTTGAGGGCCTGGGCCAGGCCGAGCGGGGTCTGGCCGCCGAGCTGGACGACCACGCCGGCGATCGGGCCCGCCAGGGACTCGGCGTGCACGATCTCCAGGACGTCCTCCAGGGTGAGCGGCTCGAAGTAGAGCCGGTCGGAGGTGTCGTAGTCGGTGGAGACGGTCTCGGGGTTGCAGTTGACCATCACGGTCTCGTAGCCCGCCTCGCTGAGCGCGAAGGAGGCGTGGACGCAGGAGTAGTCGAACTCGATGCCCTGGCCGATGCGGTTCGGGCCGGAGCCCAGGATGATCACCGCGGGCTTCTCGCGGGGGGCGACCTCGGTCTCCTCGTCGTAGGACGAGTAGAAGTACGGGGTCTTCGCGGCGAACTCGGCGGCGCAGGTGTCCACGGTCTTGTAGACCGGGCGGACGCCCAGGGCGTGCCGGACCTCGCGGACGACGTCCTCGCGCAGGCCGCGGATCTCGGCGATCTGGGCGTCGGAGAAGCCGTGGCGCTTGGCCTCGGCGAGCAGCTCGGGGTGGAGCTTCTCGGCGGCGGCCAGCTCGTCCGCGATCTCCTTGATCAGGAAGAGCTGGTCCACGAACCAGGGGTCGATCTTCGTGGCCGCGAACACCTCCTCCGGGGTGGCGCCGGCGCGGATGGCCTGCATCACGCTGTTGATGCGGCCGTCGGTGGGGCGCACCGCGAGGTCCAGCAGCTCGGCCTTGTCGCCCGGCTCCCCGACGAAGGTGAACTGGGATCCCTTCTTCTCCAGGGAGCGCAGGGCCTTCTGGAGGGCCTCGGTGAAGTTGCGGCCGATGGCCATGGCCTCGCCCACCGACTTCATGGTGGTGGTGAGGGTGGCGTCGGCCAGCGGGAACTTCTCGAAGGCGAAGCGGGGGGCCTTGACGACGACGTAGTCGAGGGTCGGCTCGAAGGAGGCCGGGGTCTTCTCGGTGATGTCGTTGGGGACCTCGTCCAGCGTGTAGCCGATGGCCAGCTTGGCGGCGATCTTGGCGATCGGGAAGCCGGTGGCCTTGGAGGCGAGCGCGGAGGAGCGGGAGACGCGCGGGTTCATCTCGATGACGATGACGCGGCCGTCTTCGGGGTCGATCGCGAACTGGATGTTGCAGCCGCCGGTGTCGACGCCGACCTCGCGGATGATCGCGATGCCGATGTCGCGCAGGCGCTGGTACTCGCGGTCGGTGAGCGTCATCGCCGGGGCGACGGTGATGGAGTCGCCGGTGTGGACGCCCATCGGGTCGAAGTTCTCGATGGAACAGACGACGACCACGTTGTCGGCCTTGTCGCGCATCAGCTCCAGCTCGTACTCCTTCCAGCCGAGGATGGACTCCTCCAGGAGCACCTCGGTGGTCGGGGAGAGCGTGAGGCCCTGGCCCGCGATGCGGCGCAGCTCGTCCTCGTCGTGCGCGAAGCCGGAGCCGGCGCCGCCCATGGTGAAGGAGGGGCGGACGACGACGGGGTAGCCGCCGAGGGTGTCGACGCCCGCGAGGACGTCCTCCATGGAGTGGCAGATCACCGAGCGGGCGGACTCGCCGTGGCCGATCTTGGCGCGGACGGCGTCGACGACGCCCTTGAAGAGGTCGCGGTCCTCGCCCTTGTTGATGGCCTCGACGTTGGCGCCGATGAGCTCCACGTCGTACTTCTCCAGCACGCCCTGCTCGTGCATGGAGATCGCGGTGTTCAGCGCGGTCTGGCCGCCCAGGGTGGGCAGGAGGGCGTCGGGGCGCTCCTTGGCGATGATCTTCTCGACGAACTCGGGGGTGATCGGCTCGACGTAGGTGGCGTCGGCGATCTCCGGGTCGGTCATGATCGTCGCCGGGTTGGAGTTCACCAGGATGACCCGCAGGCCCTCGGCCTTGAGGATGCGGCAGGCCTGGGTGCCGGAGTAGTCGAACTCCGCGGCCTGGCCGATGACGATCGGGCCGGAGCCGATGACCAGGACGGACTGGATATCGGTGCGCTTAGGCACGATCGGCCTCCATCAGGGAAACGAAGCGGTCGAAGAGGTACGCGGCGTCGTGCGGGCCCGCGGCCGCCTCGGGGTGGTACTGGACGCTGAAGGCCGGCTGGTCGAGCAGCTGGAGGCCCTCGACCACGTCGTCGTTGAGGCAGACGTGGGAGACCTGGGCGCGGCCGTAGGGGGTGTCGGAGACCCTGTCGAGCGGGGCGTCGACGGCGAACCCGTGGTTGTGGGCGGTGACCTCGACCTTGCCGGTCGTACGGTCCTGCACGGGCTGGTTGATGCCGCGGTGGCCGTACTTCAGCTTGTAGGTGCCGAAGCCCAGGGCGCGCCCGAGGATCTGGTTGCCGAAGCAGATGCCGAAGAGCGGGGTCTTCCGCTCCAGGACCTCCCGCATCACGGAGACCGGGTGGTCGGCGGTGGCCGGGTCGCCGGGGCCGTTGGAGAAGAAGACGCCGTCCGGGTCCACCGCGTAGACGTCCTCGGCGGTGGCGGTGGCGGGCAGCACGTGCACCTCGATGCCGCGCTCGGCCATCCGGTGCGGGGTCATGCCCTTGATGCCGAGGTCCACGGCGGCGACGGTGAACTTCTTCTCGCCGATCGCGGGGACCACGTAGGTCTCCTTGGTGGCGACCTCGGCGGACAGGTCGGCGCCCTTCATCTGGGGCTGCGCCTGCACCTTGGCCAGCAGGGCCGCGTCGTCGGCGCCGGCCAGGGCCGCGCCGGAGAAGACGCCGACGCGCATGGCGCCGCGCTCGCGCAGGTGGCGGGTGAGGGCGCGGGTGTCCACGCCGGAGATCCCGACGACGCCCTGCCGCTCCAGCTCCTCGTCCAGCGTGCGCACCGAGCGCCAGTTGGACGGGACGCGGGCGGGGTCGCGGACCACGTAGCCGGAGACCCAGATCCGCGAGGACTCGGGGTCCTCGTCGTTGACGCCGGTGTTGCCCACGTGCGGGGCGGTCATCACGACGACCTGGCGGTGGTACGACGGGTCGGTCAGGGTCTCCTGGTAGCCGGTCATGCCGGTGGAGAACACGGCCTCGCCGAAGGTCTCCCCCACGGCTCCGTAGGCGCGGCCGCGGAAGACGCGTCCGTCCTCCAGGACGAGTACGGCGGGAGCTTTCACAGCTCCCCTGGTGGAGGTCGTCATCGTGCGGCGCCTTCCGTCGTGATGGTTGTGTTCATGGAGTTGATGGCCTCGACCCAGGCGGCGTGCTCGGCCGCGCGGTCGGAGCGGAATCCCGAGTCGAGCAGCTTGTCGCCGTGCGCCCAGGTGACGACGAGCAGACCGCCCTCGGTGAGCACCTTGCCCGCGATGCCCTTGTCCAGGCGGGCGCCACGCAGCTGCGCGGCCGGTACGAAGAAGTCCCCGGCCCCCGGACGGACCACGTCGAGCCCCGCGTCGGTGAGGGTCAGCTCGACGCGGCTGCGGACCCCGAGGCCGTGGGCCACGATCCGGTCCAGCCACTGTCCGGCGGTGGTGGAGCCGTGGTAGCGGCCGGTGAGCGCCAGCCGGTGTTCGGGAAGTCCGTCCGGCGCGACGGGCAGCTCGGGCAGGTCGCCCTGGAGCGCGCCGCGCCATTTCCAGCCCTGCCGCATCAGCCAGTAGACGAAGGCGATGAAGACGAGCAGACCGATCACCCACGCGATGCGGGCACCCCAGTCCGTCACCTCCGCCGACCGTCGTTCGGCGGCCTCGGCGGCCTCGGCGGCCAGTTGGATCACTGCAGGTGTCACGCGAGTTTCCCGTCCACGACCGTTGCGCGGCCCCGCAGGAAGGTGTGGGTGACGCGTCCCGGCAGCTCGCGGCCCTCGTAGGGGGTGTTGCGGCTGCGGGAGGCGAAGTGTGCGGGGTCCACGACACCACGGTACGAGGTGTCGACCAGGGTGAGGTTCGCGGGTTCACCTGCCGAGACGGGACGACCGTGCCCTTCGAGACGGCCGATCCGGGCCGGGGCGGCGGACATCCGGTCGGCGACGCCCGCCCAGTCCAGCAGTCCGGTCTCCACCATGGTCCGCTGCACCACCGAGAGGGCGGTCTCCAGGCCGACCATGCCCATGGCGGCGGCGGCCCACTCGCAGTCCTTGTCCTCGTGCGGGTGCGGGGCGTGGTCGGTGGCCACGATGTCGATGGTGCCGTCGGCCAGGGCCTCGCGGAGGGCGAGCACGTCGCGCTCGGTGCGCAGCGGCGGGTTGACCTTGTACACCGGGTCGTAGGTGCGGACCATCTCGTCGGTGAGGAGGAGGTGGTGCGGGGTGACCTCGGCGGTGACGTCGATGCCGCGGGACTTGGCCCAGCGCACGATCTCGACGGAGCCGGCCGTGGAGAGGTGGCAGATGTGCACGCGGGAGCCGACGTGCTCGGCGAGGAGCACGTCGCGGGCGATGATCGACTCCTCGGCGACGGCGGGCCAGCCGCCCAGGCCGAGCTCGGCGGAGACGATGCCCTCGTTCATCTGGGCGCCCTCGGTGAGGCGGGGCTCCTGGGCGTGCTGGGCGACGACCCCGCCGAAGGCCTTCACGTACTCCAGGGCGCGGCGCATGATCACCGCGTCGTCCACGCACTTGCCGTCGTCGGAGAAGACCTTCACCTGGGCGGCGGACTCGTGCATGGCGCCCAGCTCGGCGAGCTGCTTGCCCTCCAGGCCCACGGTGACGGCGCCGATGGGCTGCACGTCGCAGTAGCCGGATTCCTTGCCGAGTCGCCACACCTGCTCGACCACGCCGGCGGTGTCGGCCACGGGGAAGGTGTTGGCCATGGCGAAGACGGCCGTGTAGCCGCCGGAGGCCGCGGCGCGGGTGCCGGTCAGCACGGTCTCGGAGTCCTCGCGGCCCGGCTCGCGCAGGTGGGTGTGGAGGTCCACCAGGCCGGGCAGCAGCACCTGGCCGGCGGCCTCGATCACGGTGTCCACGCCCTCGGCGGAGAGCCCGGTGCCGACCTCGGCGATGGTCTCGCCGTCGATCAGGACGTCCTGCGCCTCGCCGCCGAGGACCTTCGCGCCGCGGATAAGGATCGTGCTCATGATTACTTGGTCTCCTCGGTGCGGGGCGTGCTGGTGATGGTGACGGCGGGCTCGGAGCCTCCGAGCAGCAGGTAGAGGACGGCCATCCGGATGGAGACGCCGTTGGCGACCTGCTCGACGACCGTGCAGCGGTCGGAGTCGGCGACCTCGGCGGTGATCTCCATGCCGCGGACCATGGGACCGGGGTGCATGACGATGGCGTGCTCGGGCATCTTGGCCATGCGCTCGCCGTCGAGACCGTAGCGCCGGGAGTACTCGCGCTCGGTCGGGAAGAAGGCGGCGTTCATGCGTTCGCGCTGCACACGCAGCATCATCACCGCGTCCGACTTCGGCAGCACCTCGTCGAGGCCGTAGCTGACCGCGCAGGGCCAGGTCTCCACGCCGACGGGGACCAGGGTGGGCGGGGCCACCAGGGTGACCTCGGCGCCGAGGGTGTGCAGCAGGTCCACGTTGGAGCGGGCGACCCGGCTGTGCAGGACGTCGCCGACGATCGTGATGCGCTTGCCGGCGAGGTCCTGCCCGAGGGCGTCCTTGCCGACCAGGCGGCGGCGCATGGTGAAGGCGTCCAGCAGGGCCTGGGTGGGGTGCTGGTGGGTGCCGTCGCCGGCGTTGATGACGGGGGCGTCGATCCAGCCGGAGGTCGCCAGCCGGTAGGGGGCGCCGGAGGAGCCGTGGCGGATGACCACCGCGTCCACGCCCATGGCCTCCAGGGTCTGGGCGGTGTCCTTGAGGGACTCGCCCTTGGAGACGCTGGAGCCCTTGGCGGCGAAGTTGATGACGTCGGCGGAGAGCCGCTTCTCGGCCGCCTCGAAGGAGATCCGGGTGCGGGTGGAGTCCTCGAAGAAGAGGTTGCAGATCGTGCGGCCGCGCAGGGTGGGCAGCTTCTTGATCGGCCGGTCCGCGATCCGGGCCATCTCCTCGGCGGTGTCGAGGATGAGGACGGCGTCGTCGCGCGAGAGGTCGGCGGCCGAGATGAGGTGACGCTTCATCTGGGTGCTCCGTGGGTGGGGAGGGGCGGCTGGTGCGGAAGCGGGCAGGGCGGAGCGGGGCCCGCGCGCGTCAGGGGCCGGGTGACGGCCGGACGTGCGGGTCCCTTGCTCCGGACGGGCTAGTGCGCGTCTGCCGGTGCGGTCCGCTGGCCGAGCAGCACGGCGTCGCGGCCGTCCTCCTCGTCGAGCTGGACCTTGACCGTCTCCCGCAGCGACGTCGGGAGGTTCTTGCCGACGTAGTCGGCGCGGATCGGGAGCTCGCGGTGGCCCCGGTCGACCAGGACGGCGAGCTGCACGGCGCGGGGGCGGCCCAGGTCGCCGAGGGCGTCGAGGGCGGCGCGGATGGTGCGCCCGGAGAAGAGGACGTCGTCGACGAGGACCACGAGGCGGCCGTCGATGTCGTCGCCGGGGATCTCGGTGCGGCCGATGGCGCGCGCCGGCTTCATCCGCAGGTCGTCGCGGTACATGGTGATGTCGAGGGAGCCGACCGGGATCTTGGCACCGGTGATCTCTTCGAGCTTGGCGGCGATCCGACGGGCGAGGTGGACCCCGCGCGTGGGGATGCCGAGGAGCACCACGTCGTCGGCGCCCTTGGCGCGTTCGACGATCTCGTGGGCGATGCGGGTCAGTACCCGCGCGATGTCGGGGGCCTCCAGGACGGGGCGGGCCGCATCGGAAGTCTGGGTGTCCATCGAGGGACCTCCTTCTCCGCCTCACGGGACGGCTCTTAAAGGACGTCTTCTGCTCCGGCCGCGGACGGCCGGTTCTTCGCCCACCACCCTAGCAGGCGCGTTCCGGTTCACCCGTCCGGCGGGTGGCGCCGGGCCGGGCCGGGGCCCGTGCATGAACCGCCGGAAGGGGTTCCGCGGCGGTTTCGGACAAGGGCGCGGCACCCTCCCGGCGGAGGGAGCCGATCACCATTCGGCTTGACGCATCCACGTAACGCTGCGTAACCTCACAGTGAGTTACCAGCCGCGCGGCGGAGCCGCACACCTGTGCGGCCACAGTGTCATGTAGCCGCAGTGTCCACGTCGTCACAGCGTCACAGCGTCCGGGAGCGTTATGTCCAGCGAATACGCCAAGCAGCTCGGGGCAAAGCTCCGCGCGATCCGCACCCAGCAGGGCCTTTCCCTCCACGGTGTCGAGGAGAAGTCCCAGGGCCGCTGGAAGGCGGTCGTGGTCGGTTCGTACGAGCGGGGGGACCGCGCGGTCACGGTCCAGCGCCTCGCCGAGCTGGCGGACTTCTACGGGGTGCCGGTGCAGGAGCTCCTGCCGGGCACGACCCCGGGCGGAGCGGCCGAGCCCCCGCCGAAGCTGCGCCTGGACCTGGAGCGCCTGGCCCACGTGCCCGCCGAGAAGGCCGGCCCCCTCCAGCGTTACGCGGCCACCATCCAGAGCCAGCGCGGCGACTACAACGGCAAGGTGCTGTCGATCCGTCAGGACGACCTGCGCACCCTCGCCGTGATCTACGACCAGTCCCCCTCCGTCCTCACCGAGCAGCTGATCAGCTGGGGCGTGCTGGACGCGGACGCCCGCCGCGCGGTCGCCCACGAGGAGATCTGAGCCGCACCGGGCCCGTCCCGGAGCAGCACCGGGTTCGTCCCGGGGCAGACCACTGCAGAAACGTGCCGCCGGGGCGGAACCTTCGGGTTCCGCCCCGGCGGTTCCGTTTTCCCCTCGCTCCGCCGGGCCCGTCACCCGGCTGTTCCTCGGGGCCCGCCGGGTACGCCGAAGGGGCCGTCACGCGCGGACGCGTCACGGCCCCTTCGGGCACGACCGTGGGCCTTCGGCCGAGGGCTATTCGCCCCGGCGCAGGCTCGGCTTGAGGTCCTTGAAGCGACCCAGGAGGCCGTTCACGAAGGACGGGGAGTCGTCGGTGGAGAACTCCTTGGCCAGCTGGACGGCCTCGTCGATCACCACGGCGTCCGGGGTGTCGTCCATCCAGATGAGCTCGTAGGCGCCCAGCCGCACGATGTTCCGGTCCACGACCGGCATGCGGTCCAGGTCCCAGTCCACCGCGTACGTGGCGATCAGCTCGTCGATGCGGTCCACCTTGCCGGCGTACCCCTCGACGAGGTCCATGGTGTGCGCGGCGACCGACGGCTGCCGGTCGTCCGTCCGCGCGTGCCGGATCCAGTCCGCGAGGACCTCGCGCACGGGGACCCCGCGCTGATCGGCCTCGAAGAGGATCTGGAAGGCGCGCTTGCGCGCGTTGCTCCGGGCGGCCACGGTTAGCTGTTCACCCGGCCGAGGTAGTCGCTGGTGCGGGTGTCGACCTTGATCTTCTCACCGGTGGTGATGAAGAGCGGGACCTGGATCTCGTGGCCGGTCTCCAGAGTGGCGGGCTTGGTGCCACCGGTGGAGCGGTCGCCCTGGACGCCCGGGTCGGTGTGCTGGATGGTGAGCTCGACCGCGGCCGGGAGCTCGACGTACAGCACCTCGCCCTCGTGCTGGGCGACGGAGGCGGTGAAGCCCTCGATCAGGAAGTTGGCGGAGTTGCCGACGGCGGCCTTCGAGACCATCAGCTGGTCGTAGGTCTCCATGTCCATGAAGACGAAGTACTCGCCGTCCATGTAGGAGAACTGCATGTCGCGGCGGTCGATGTTGGCCGTCTCGACCTTCACACCCGCGTTGAAGGTCTTGTCGACGACCTTGCCGGACAGCACGTTCTTGAGCTTGGTGCGCACGAAGGCCGGGCCCTTGCCGGGCTTGACGTGCTGGAACTCGACGACGGACCAGAGCTGGCCCCCGTCGAGCTTGAGCACCATGCCGTTCTTGAGGTCGTTCGTGGAAGCCACGGTTGCCAAATCTCCTGGACTGAAAGACCGAGGGTGCGCGCACAGCGGAGCTAGAGCGCGAGCAGCTCCTTGGTCGTAATGGTGAGTAGCTCGGGTCCGCCGTCCGCCTCAGGGCGTACGACGAGCGTGTCAGCAATCCGGACTCCGCCCCGGCCCGGGAGGTGGACCCCCGGTTCGACGGTGACCGGCACGCAAGCGTCCAGTTTACCCATTGCGGCAGGTGCAAGCTGCGGGTCCTCCCGGATTTCGAGTCCCACCCCGTGTCCCATGACCGGAGCGAGGCTCTCCGCGTACCCGGCGGAGTCCAGCACCTGACGGGCAGCGTGGTCCACGTCCCGGTACGCGGCCCCCGGCGACAGGGCCTCCCGTCCGGCCCGCTGGGCGGCGAAGACCAGCTCGTAGAGCTCGATCTGCCAGTCCGCCGGGGTGGTGCCGATGACGAAGGTGCGCCCGATCTCGCAGCGGTAGCCGCGGTAGTCGGCGCCCAGGCACACGGAGAGGAAGTCGCCCTCCTCCACCCGCCGGTCGGTGGGCCGGTGGCCGAGCCGGCCGGAGTGCGGGCCGGTCCCGACGGAGGTGGTGAAGGCCGGCCCGTCCGCCCCGTGGTCGACCAGGCGGCGTTCGAGCTCCAGGGCGAGGTGCCGTTCGGTCCGCCCGACCAGGATGGATTCGAGGAGCTCCCCGAGGGCCTGGTCGGCGATCTCGGCGGCGATCCGGAGGCAGGAGATCTCCTCCTCGTCCTTGACCAGCCGTTGCTGCTCGACCGCCGTGCCCAGCCCGGTGAGCCGCAGGCCGGGGGCGACCGACAGCAGGGCGCGGTGCCGCGCCACGGTGAGGTGGTGCTCCTCCACCGCGAGGCCCTCGGCGCGGGCCGCCGCGGCGGCGTCGGCCGCAGCGACCGCGGGGTCGGCCCCGGGCGCGGGCAGCACCGCGCACGTCAGGTGCTCGTCCAGGCGGCCCTCGGCGGGATCCTCCCCCGGGGTGCTCGCGCAGTACAGCACGTCCTCCTCGGGTCCCTGCGGACCGAGGAGGAGCACGGCCCCCCGGGGAGCGGCCCCGGTGAGGTAACGGACGTTGGCGGGGCGCGAGACCAGTGCGGCCGGGCTCCCGGAGGCGGAGCAGCGGTCACGCAGCCGGCCGCGGCGCGCGGCGTACACCTCTGACATGCGTCCGAGCCTACGAGCGGTGCTCCGACCCGGCGCGTCGAGCGCGTCCGGACGGGGCCGCGGCCCCTCCCGCCACGGCCGCGCGCGGCCTACCGGCCCGGTGGGGGCATCGCGGCCAGGGCGCGGGCCAGGGCCTCGTCGAGGGCGCGGGCCGTGGTGGGCACGTCGTAGTGGGAGTTGTCGATGATGGGGAGGCCGGAGCCGTACCAGCCGGCCATGCGGCCGTGGATGCGGGCCACCTCCTCGTCGGGGAGGCGGCGGGTGCCCTGGCGTTCGGCGTTGCGCTCCAGGACGATCTCCAGGCCGGGCAGCAGCACCACGGGCAGCAGTCCGGGGCCGACGTGACGCTTCCAGCCGCCCAGGCCCTCGGCGGGGCGGTCGGGGAAGACGGCGTCGTCGACGATGCAGGAGATGCCGTTGGCCAGGAAGTTCCGGGCGGCGAAGCCGCAGGTGCGGCGGGCCAGCCGGTACTGGGCCTCGGAGTGGGAGTTCCAGCCGGAGCGGGGGTCGGCGAAGCCGGAGCAGACCCATTCGCGGACGTCGTCGAGGCTGACGTGGGCGGTGGGGACCTGCCGAGAGGCGGCCCAGTGCCGGGCCACGGTGGTCTTGCCCGCGCCCGCGGGGCCGATGAGGAGCACGGCCAGGGTGGTGCCGGCCGGTCCGGGCCCGCCGGGGTGGACGGCCGGCTCGGGGACCGGCGGAGCGGTCCAGCCGGTGGTGTGCGGTCCCGTCGGGGACCCCTGGGCGCCGGGAGGGGGCCCGGCCGGTCCCCATCCCCCCACTGCCTGCTGCATACGGTGCCACTTTCGTCCCGCGCCCGTGCGTCCTCGCAGGGCCCCAACCGATGCGGGAACGTTATCTCCTCCGGGGGCGCGGCGAGTAGCCGCCCTCCCCCGTCGCGGTCCCGGCCCGGGTGCGGGCCGGAACCGGCGGCGTTCCCGCCCGGGCCGGCGTGTCCCGACCCGGGCGGGAGCGCGCCGTTCAGTCCCGGAGCTCCTCGGCGAGCGCGCGCAGCGCCAGCCGGTAGGAGCCGATGCCGAATCCGGCCACGGTCCCGGTGGCCACGGCGGCGATCACCGAGGTGTGGCGGAACTCCTCGCGCGCGTACGGGTTCGAGATGTGCACCTCGATCAGCGGGGCGGTGCGCTGGGCGGCCGCGTCCCGCATGGCGTACGAGTAGTGCGTGAAGGCGCCGGGGTTGATGACCACGGGGACCTTGCCGTCGGCGGCCTCGTGCAGCCAGCGCACGAGTTCGCCCTCGTCGTTGGTCTCGCGGACCTCGACCTCGAAGCCGAGCTCCGCGCCGAGGGTCCGGCAGGACTCGACGAGTCCGGCGTACGAGGTGGCCCCGTACACGTCGGGCTCGCGGGAGCCCAGGCGGCCCAGGTTGGGGCCGTTGAGCACGAGCACCGGGCGGCTCACGCGGAGACCTCGCCGTAGGCGGCGATGAGGTGGGCCGGGTCGGGGCCCTCCAGGACGGTGGGCTTGCCCAGGCCGTCCAGGACGATGAACCGCAGCAGGTTGCCGCGGGACTTCTTGTCCACCTGCATGGTCTGGAGCAGCTTGGGCCACTGGTCCCCGCGGTAGGTCAGCGGCAGGCCGACGGCGGCGAGGACGGTCCGGTGACGGTCGGCGGTGGCGTCGTCGAGGCGGCCCGCGAGGCGGCCCAGCTCGGCGGCGAAGACCATGCCGACGGAGACGGCCGCGCCGTGCCGCCACTTGTAGCGCTCGTTCTTCTCGATGGCGTGCGCGAGGGTGTGCCCGTAGTTGAGCACCTCCCGCAGGCCGGACTCCTTGAGGTCGCTGGAGACCACGTCCGCCTTGACCCGGATGGAGCGCACGATCAGCTCGGCGGTGTGCGGGCCCGCGGGGGTGCGGGCCGCGGCCGGGTCGGCCTCGATGAGTTCGAGGATCACCGGGTCGGCGATGAAACCGGCCTTGATGATCTCGGCGAGCCCGGAGACGTAGTCGTTGACCGGGAGGGACTCCAGGGCGGCGAGGTCACACAGGACCCCGGCCGGCGGGTGGAAGGCGCCGACGAGGTTCTTGCCCTCGGCGGTGTTGATGCCCGTCTTGCCGCCCACGGCCGCGTCCACCATGCCCAGGACGGTGGTGGGGACCGCGACCCAGCGCACCCCGCGCAGCCAGGAGGCCGCGACGAAGCCCGCGAGGTCGGTGGTGGCGCCGCCGCCGACGCCGACGATCACGTCGGTACGGGTGAACCCGGACTGCCCCAGGGCCTTCCAGCAGTAGGCGGCGACCTCGACGGTCTTGGCCTCCTCGGCGTTGGGCACCTGGATGGCGACGGCCTCGTAGCCCTGCTCGGCGAGGTCGGCGCGCAGGGCCTCGCCGGTCTCGGCGAGGGCCTCGGGGTGGATCACGGCGACCCGCTGGGCCTGCGGGCCGATCAGCGAGCCCAATTCGCCGAGCAGCTGCCGGCCGACCAGCACCTCGTACGGGTCGTGGCCCGCGGAACCGCCCACGCGGATCCGGGTGACCTGGTCCTGCGCGTCCGTCATGTGGTCTTCAACTCCAGTGCGTCGAGGACCGCCTCGGCGACCTCTTCGGGGGTGCGGTCGTCGGTGGGTACGACGACCCGCGCGACCTCGGTGTACAGGTGGCGGCGCGCCTCCATCAGCTCGCGCCACTGGCGGCGCGGGTTGACGGCGAGCAGCGGCCGGGCGGCGCCCAGGCCGACCCGGCGGACGGCCTCTTCCACGTCCATGGAGAGGTAGGCCACCGGGCGTCCGGCCAGCAGGGCGCGGGTGCCCTCGTCGAGGACCGCGCCCCCGCCGAGGGAGAGGACGCCGGTGTGCTCGGCGACGGCGGAGCGGACGGCGGCCCGCTCCAGCTCGCGGAAGCGGGGTTCGCCGTCCTCGACGAAGATGTCGGAGATCTCTCGGCCCTCGGCGGCGACGATGTCCGCGTCGGTGTCCCGGTAGGGCGCGCCGAGCCGTTCGGCCAGCAGCGCGCCCACCGTGGACTTGCCCGAACCCATGGGTCCGACGAGGACGACCAGGGGTCCGCCGGTCACCGGACGCTGAGGTTGTCGAGGTACGAGCGGACGTTGCGGCGGGTCTCCGCGACGGAGTCGCCGCCGAACTTCTCGACCACGGCGTCGGCGAGGACCAGGGCCACCATGGCCTCGGCCACGATGCCGGCGGCCGGGACGGCGCAGACGTCGGAGCGCTGGTGGTGGGCGGCGGCGGCCTCGCCGGTGGCCACGTCCACGGTGGCCAGGGCGCGCGGCACCGTGGCGATGGGCTTCATCGCGGCGCGGACGCGCAGCAGCTCACCGGTGGTCAGGCCGCCCTCGGTGCCGCCGGAGCGGCCGGAGGTGCGCTTGATGCCCTCGGGGGTGGCGACGATCTCGTCGTGGGCCTGGGAGCCGGGGACGCGGGCCAGCTCGAAGCCGTCGCCCACCTCCACCCCCTTGATGGCCTGGATGCCCATGAGGGCGGCGGCGAGCCGGGCGTCGAGACGGCGGTCCCAGTGCACGTGGGAGCCGAGGCCGACGGGCACCCCGTAGGCCAGGACCTCGACGACCCCGCCGAGGGTGTCCCCGTCCTTGTGGGCCTGGTCGATCTCGGCGACCATCGCCTTCGAGGCGTCGGCGTCGAGGCAGCGGACCGGGTCGGCGTCGAGCTTCTCCACGTCGGCGGGGACCGGGTGGACCCCGTACGGGGCCTTCGCGGCGGCCAGCTCGACCACGTGCGAGACGATCTCGATGCCCGCGGCCTCCTTGAGGAAGGACCGGGCGACGGCACCGAGGGCCACGCGGGCGGCCGTCTCGCGGGCGCTGGCGCGCTCCAGGATCGGGCGGGCCTCGTCGAAGCCGTACTTCTGCATGCCCGCGAGGTCGGCGTGGCCGGGGCGGGGGCGGGTCAGGGGGGCGTTGCGGCCGGTCTCCTTGAGCTCCGCGGGGTCCACCGGGTCGGCGGACATGACCTTCTCCCACTTGGGCCACTCGGTGTTGCCGACCATGACGGCCACGGGGGAGCCGAGGGAGAGGCCGTGCCGGACCCCGCCGAGGAAGGTGATCTCGTCCTGCTCGAACTTCATGCGGGCACCGCGGCCATAGCCCAGGCGTCGCCGCGCGAGGTGGTCGGCCACCAGCTCAGTGGTGACCGGAACGCCGGCGGGAAGCCCCTCCAGCGTCGCAACCAGTGCGGGTCCGTGGGACTCCCCAGCGGTCAGCCAACGCAACCTGCTCAACGATGCTCCTCATGCTCGCGCCTGGAACTCCAGCGGCGCGACCGGGTGCGCGGCCCTGGCCCGCCACCCCCGATCCTCCCATGCCGGGACGGATGGCCAGGCCACAGGTCCAGTAATCGGACACCCGCTCACATGCTGGAACGGCTCCCCGGTGAGGGGCCGGTGAGCCCCCGGTGAGCGGCGGATGAGGTCCGGGTGGGCGGGCGGGCCGGCTCAGCGCGCGGCGAGGGCCTCTTCGCCCGCCGCCCGCATGGCCGCGAGCGGTCCGGGACGCCCCGTCATCAGCTCCACCTGGATGACCGCCTGGTGGACCAGGAGGTCCAGCCCGCCGACCACCCGGCCGCCGCGTTCCGACCAGGCCGCCGCCAGGGTCGTCGGCCAGGGCTCGTACAGCACGTCGAAGAGGGAGCCCGGCCGCTCCGGCACCGCCGCGGCCAGGGCGTCGGTGCTCCCCGCCGGGGTGGTGGCGATGACCAGCGGGGCTTCCAGGGCCGCGGCCGCCTCCGACCAGTCGGCGGTGCGGACCGGCACGTCGAGCTTCTCGCCCCAGTGCCGCATCTCCGCGGCCCGTGCCTCGCTGCGCACGTAGGCGGTGACCTCGCCCGTGCAGATCCGGGCCAACGCGGCGAGGGCCGAGGAGGCCGTGGCCCCGGCGCCGAGCACGGCGGCGGCCGGCACCTCGGTGATCCCGCGCTCGGCCAGGGCCGCCACGATCCCGGGGATGTCGGTGTTGTCGCCGGTCCGGGTCCCGTCCGGGGCCAGGACCACCGTGTTGACGGCCTCCACGGAGGCCGCCGTGGCGGTGACGGAGTCCAGCAACGGGATGACGGCCCGCTTGAGCGGCATGGTCAACGAGAGCCCGGCCCACTCGGGGCCGAGCTCCCCGACGAACCGCGACAGCCGGGCCTCGTCGATCTCGAACCGGTCGTAGGACCAGTCCGCCAGACCCAGCTCGCGGTAGGCCGCCCGGTGCAGCACCGGCGAGAGCGAGTGCCCGATGGGGGATCCGAGCACCGCGGCCCGTCGTATCGACATCTGTTACTGCCCGCCCTGTCGTCTCTTGTTGAACTCGGCCACGAGCTTGTTGTGCTCGGCCAGGGTCTTCGTGTACTGCGTGGTCGTCCCGTCGATGGAGATGAAGAACATCCAACCGCCGCCGTCGGGGTTGAGCGCGGCGTCCACCGCGTCGTCGCCGGGGTTGCCGATGGGACCGGGCGGCAGGCCCTGCACGTGGTAGGTGTTGTACGGGTCCTTGAGGGCCCGGGCCTCCTTGGCCGAGATGTCGACCGTCGACTCGTTCTTGATGTAGTTGATCGTGGAGTCGAATTCCAGCCGCCGGTTCGAGACCGTGTTCGTGATCTTGAGGCGGTTGTAGATGACCTCGGACATCTTCCGGTAGTCGCTGTGGTTCTTGCCCTCGGCCGCCACCAGGCTGCCCACGGTGATCACGTCGAGCGGGGAGTCCAGGCCCAGCGCCTTCGCCTTCGGGGCCAGGTCCATCGACTCGTACTTCGAGGCCGCCCGCGCCACCATCTGCTTGAGCAGCTTCTCCGGCTTGGTGTCCTTGCCCAGGTCGTAGCGGGCCGGGTAGAGGAAGCCCTCCAGCGGGTCCTTCACCTCGGGCACGTTCAGCGCCCAGGCGGGCAGGCCGAGGTTCTTGGCCTCCTTCTGCGCGATCTCGCGCGTGGTGCCCTCCTGGAGGCCCAGCTTCTTGTCGATCTTCCGGTAGACGTTGACGTTGCGCTCGCCGGGGTTGACGTCGAGGGAGTTGATGTTGGCCGGATTGACCATCAGCTCCACGGCCGCGGCCGCCGACATCTCCTTCTTCATGGCGTACAGGCCCGGCTGGATGCCCAGGCCCTTGGTCTTGTGCTGCTGGGCCGCCGCCGTGAAGGCCTCGGTGCTCTTGACGACCCCGGCCTCCTTCAGCACGGAGCCCATCTGCATCAGGCTCGCGCCCTTGGGGATCTCCACGTCCACGGAGCCGGTGCCGCCGCCCGCGTAGTCCTCGGGGGCGCCGAAGCGCTCCTGGAAGAGCGAGTAGCCGTAGTAGCCGATGCCGCCGACCCCGCCCACCAGGACCAGGGAGACGAACAGGCAGGCCACGCCGTTGCGGCCGCGCTTCTTCTTGGGTCGGCCGCCACCGCGGCGACCGCCCCGGCCGCCGCCGGAACCGCCGCGTCCGCCGTCGTCCGGACCGTCTCCGTCCGCGTCGTCACCGCCGCCCGAGAAGAAGGCGTGCTCGGGCTCCTCGGCCTCCGTCAGGGCCTCGTCGGCCGGTTCGGCGGCGGGCTCGGGCACGCGGTCGCGGCGGCCCGGGGGCTGCGGCGGAGGGTAGGCCTCCGGCGTGGTGTAGAGGTCGGGCCCGTCCCCGGGGACGGCCGTGGGGGGCTGGTGCCCGTACGGGTCCGGCACCCCGGAATCCCAGCCGCCGCCGCTCCCGCCGTGGTACTGGCCGGGCTCGGGTTGCTGCTGGGAGGGGTAGTAGGCCTGGGGGTCCGCGTACTGCGGCACGCCCTGGTGCGGATCCGCGTACTGCGGGGCGTGCTGGTGCGCGTACCGCTGCCCGTGAGGGTCGGCGTACTGCTGCTGCGGCTGGTGCGGGTCCGCGTACTGCTGCTGGGGGTATTCGTAGTGCGGCTGCTGCGGACCGGGGTACTGCCCGACGTCCGCCGGGACCCCGGGGTGACCCGCGTAGAGGTCGTGCCCCGAGTGGCCCTGCTGCGGATAGGGCTGCCCGGGATGACCGGGATGCCCCTGCTGGACGTACTGCGGATCGGTCGGGTACTCGTACGGCGTCCGGCCGGGCCGGGGCTGCTGGCCCTGGTCCCCGTACGGGTCCCCGGGGTGCTGCGGGTAGGGGTCTGCACCCCGGCCATACTCAGTCATCGGTCCCCTAGAGCCGCGAGACGACCGCCGGGGCGCGCTGCCACGGCGTACCGGTCCGCCTCTGTCGTGGGCGACGGCTGTTCGAAATGCCGCCACATCGCGCGGAACGTTACCGTATCGCGATCAGATGACCACTTCGACGCACTCTCCGGGAGGATTACCCGATACCCGTTCGGTCTCAAGAGCGTTCTGGAGGATGACCACGGCAGCGGCCTGGTCGATCACCGAACGGCCCTTCTTGGCGTTCCGCCCGGAGGCCCGCAGCCCCTGGGCGGCCGTGACCGTGGTCATCCGCTCGTCCACCAGGCGCACCGTCACCGGACGGATCCCCTTGGCCAGTTCACCGGCGAAGGCGCGGACCTTGGTCGCGGCCGGACCCTCCCGCCCGCTGAGCGAGCGGGGCAGTCCGACCACGACCTCCAGGGGCTCGTACTCCTCGACGAGCTGCCGGAGCCTGCGGTGCGCGGCCGGGACGTCCCGGCCCGGCACGGTTTCCACCGGTGTGGCGAGGACCCCGTCGGGGTCGCAGGAGGCGACCCCGATCCGGGCGTCCCCGACGTCGATCGCGAGGCGTCGACCGCGGCGCAGGCTCATGCTCAGGCCGTCTCGGCGACGAGGCGCTCGACCGCGGCGATGGCCTCCGGCACGGCGGCCGGGTCCTGGCCGCCGCCCTGGGCCACGTCCGGCTTGCCGCCGCCGCCGCCGCCGAGGGTCTTGGCGGCGGTGCGGACCAGGTCACCGGCCTTGAGGCCGCGCTCGCGGGCCGCCTCGTTGGTGGCGATGACGGTCAGCGGACGGTCGTTGGCCACGGTGAACAGGGCCACCACGGCCGGCCGGTCGGCCGGGATGCGGCCGCGCACGTCGAGGACCAGCTTGCGCAGGTCGTCGGCGCCGGTGCCGTCCGGCACCCGACCGGTGACCAGGGCCGTGCCGCGCACGTCCTGGGCGCCGGCGGCGAGCCCGGCGGCGGCCTGGAGCACCTTCTCCGCGCGGTACTTCTCGATCTCCTTCTCGGCGTCCTTCAGCTTGCCGAGCATGGTGGCGATCTTCTCGGGGAGCTCCTCGGGACGGCCCTTGACCAGCTCCTGCAGCTGGGCGACGACCGTGTGCTCCTTGGCGAGGAAGTTGTACGCGTCGGCGCCGACCAGGGCCTCGACGCGACGGACGCCGGAGCCGATGGAGGACTCGCCGAGCAGCTTCACCAGACCCAGCTGGGCGGTGTTGGCCACGTGGGTGCCGCCGCACAGCTCCTTGGAGAAGTCGCCGATGGTGACGACACGGACCCGCTCGCCGTACTTCTCGCCGAACTCGGCGATGGCGCCCTGCTTCTTCGCCTCGTCGATGCTCATGATCTCGGCCGTGACCTCCAGCTCACGGGAGAGCACGTCGTTGATCTTCTGCTCCACGTCGGTGAGGACCGAGCCGGGGACGGCGTTCGGGGAGCCGAAGTCGAAGCGGAAACGGCCGGGCGAGTTCTCGGAACCGGCCTGGGCGGCGGTGGGGCCGAGGGCGTCGCGCAGCGCCTGGTGGGTCAGGTGGGTGGCCGAGTGGGCGCGGGCGATGGCCCGGCGGCGCTTGATGTCGATGGCGGCGTAGGCGGAGGAACCGACGGTCACCTCGCCGACCTGCACCGAGCCCTTGTGCACGGACACGCCCGGGACGGGCTGCTGGACGTCGCGGATCTCGATGACGGCGCCGGTGTCGAGCTTGATGCGGCCCTGGTCGGCGAGCTGGCCGCCGCCCTCGGCGTAGAAGGGGGTGCGGTCGAGGACGACCTCGACCTCGTCGCCCTCGGAGGCGGCGGGCGAGGAGACGCCGTTGACGAGCAGGCCGACCACGGTCGCCTCGCCCTGGGTGGAGGCGTAGCCGGTGAACTCGGTGGCCCCGGAGCCGTCGGCGATCTCGCGATAGGCGGAGACGTCGGCGTGGCCGGTCTTCTTGGCCTTGGCGTCGGCCTTGGCGCGGTCCCGCTGCTCCTGCATCAGGCGGCGGAAGCCGGGCTCGTCCACGGAGAGGCCCTGCTCGGCGGCCATCTCCAGGGTGAGGTCGATCGGGAAGCCCCAGGTGTCGTGGAGCAGGAAGGCCTTCTCGCCGGAGAGGACCGTGCCGCCGGCGGCCTTCGTCTCGGTAACGGCGGTGTCGAGGATGTTGGTGCCGCCCTTGATGGCCTTCAGGAAGGCGGCCTCTTCGGCGAGGGCGACGGTCTCGATGCGCTTGCGGTCGGTGACGAGCTCCGGGTACTGCTGCCCCATCGTGTCGACGACGACGCCGATGAGCTCCTGGACCACGGGACCGGTGGCGCCCATCAGGCGCATGTTGCGGATGGCGCGGCGCATGATGCGGCGCAGCACGTAGCCGCGGCCCTCGTTGCCGGGGGTCACGCCGTCGCCGATGAGCATGGTGGAGGTGCGGATGTGGTCGGCGACCACGCGCAGGGACACGTCGGTGTCGGCGGCGGCGCCGTAGCGGACGCCCGTCAGCTCGGTGGCCTTGTCCATGACCACGCGCAGGGTGTCGGTCTCGTACATGTTCTGCACGCCCTGCAGGATCATCGCGAGGCGTTCCAGGCCGAGGCCGGTGTCGATGTTCTTGGAGGGCAGGTCCCCGAGGATCGGGAAGTCCTCCTTGCCGTCGCCGGCGCCCCGCTCGTACTGCATGAAGACGAGGTTCCAGATCTCGACGTACCGCTCGTCGTTGACGGCCGGGCCGCCCTCGACGCCGAACTCGGGGCCGCGGTCGTAGTTGATCTCGGAGCAGGGGCCGCAGGGGCCGGGGACGCCCATGGACCAGAAGTTGTCCTTCTTGCCCAGGCGCTGGATCCGCTCGGCGGGCACGCCGATCTTGTCCCGCCAGATCTGCTCGGCCTCGTCGTCGTCGAGGTAGACGGTGATCCAGAGCTTCTCCGGCTCCAGCCCGTAGCCGCCCTTGTCCAGGGGGCTGGTGAGCAGCTCCCAGGCGTAGCGGATGGCGCCTTCCTTGAAGTAGTCGCCGAAGGAGAAGTTGCCGCACATCTGGAAGAACGTGCCGTGGCGGGTGGTCTTGCCGACCTCTTCGATGTCCGGGGTGCGCACGCACTTCTGGACGCTGGTGAGGGTCGGGGCGGGGGGCTTGGTCTCACCCAGGAAGTAGGGCTTGAAGGGCACCATGCCCGCGGGCACCAGCAGCAGAGTCGGGTCGTCCGCGATGAGCGACGCCGAAGGGACGACGGTGTGACCGCGCTCCTCGAAGAAGCTCAGCCAGCGGCGGCGAATCTCGGCCGACTCCATCAGTGGTCCTCATTCCGGTTGTACGAGTGCTTCGGTCGGTGGGTGCGTCCTCCGAGGGCCCGCGGGGGCCGCTGGGGCGGGAGGACGCGGACGTTGTCCGGCGCTTCCGGGGCGTCGGGGTCCTGACGCAGGCCCAGTGCGTCGTTCAGCTCTTCCTCGCGCTGGGACATTCCCGCACGGACGTCGAGGGCGAAGCCCTTGAGCCGGTGTCCGGCCTCGACCGCCTTGTCGGCGGCCTGCGCGGCCAGGCTCTCGGGGGCGAGCTGCTTGAGCTTGTTGTTGACCTTGGTGGTGGCCCACACGCCGGCGGCCGCGCCTGCGGTGAACCAGAAGGTACGGCGGAACATCGCGTCTTCAGTCCTTCTGCTTGCGGCGCCGTGCCGGGGGCACGGTACGGCCGACGATCACGGTACGGCGGCTCGGGCGGGGCGTGACCCGCTCCGGTGCCGGTCCCTCCGCGCGCCCCAGGGCCCGTCGGACCCCGTAGCCGAAGGCGGCCACCTTCACCAGCGGCCCGCCGAAGGCGGAGGCCACGGTGGAGGAGAGGGCGGAGGCGTTGGAGGTGACCTCCTGCACGTCGCTGGCGATGGCGTCCACGCGGTCCAGCTGGGTACGCGCGGAGCGCACCGTGGTGGAGGCGTCCGCGAGCAACGGGACGGCCTGTTCGGTCACCTCCGCGACCAGCCGCGTCGTCGCCTTCAGGGTCTGTGCCAGCCTCCACAGCGCCAGGGCGAGGAAGGAGACGAGGATCGCCCAGAAGACGGCCACGAGGATCCCGGCCACCTCACCACCGGACACGTTGCACCGCTCCTTGCAGGGTAGAAAAGTCGTCCCCCGACCCTATCGCGCCGGGGGCGGGCAGCCGTACCGGAATTCGGGGTCCGGCGGAGGCGTTTTGTACGGCCCGCGCCCGGACCAGTACCCTCCGTGTCCCATGCGAGCCAGGACGTACGGCAATCTTCCCTCGGAGCTGGACGCCTTCGTCGGGCGGGGTCCCGAACTCGCCGCGCTGGAGCGGCTGCTGGGCACGGCGCGGCTGGTCACGGTGACCGGGGTGGGCGGGGTCGGGAAGTCCCGGCTGGCGCTCCGGGCCGCCCGCGCGGTGCAGGAACGCTCCTGCACCGCGCCTCCGACTCCCGCGGCCCCCTCGCCCGAGGCTCCGCGACCCCCGGCCGTCGAGGTCCGCTTCGCCGACCTCTCCGAGGTGACCGGAGCCCCCGGGGGCGGCCCGGAACCGGTGGCGCGCGCCCTCGCGGAGGCCCTGGACCTCACCGACCACACCACCCGTCCGGCCCCGGACGTGCTGGCCGGCGCCCTGGCGGACCGGGAGCTGCTGCTGCTCCTGGACGGGTTCGAGCAGGTGGTGGACGCCTGCGCCGACCTCGTGCGTGAGCTGCTGCGCCGCTGTCCGGGCCTGCGGGTGCTCGCGGCCGGCCGGCGGCCCCTGCACCTGGCGGGCGAGCACCTGCTGCCGCTGGAGCCGCTGCCCCCGGCGGAGGCCCTGGAGCTGCTGACGATCCGCGCCTCGGCCGCCGGCCGCCCCGGGCCGGGCGCCGACGGCCCCGCGGATCGGGGACCGGCGCTCACGGAGCTGTGCGCGCGACTGGAGGGCATCCCGCTGGCACTGGAGCTGGCGGCCGGACGGCTGCGCACCCTGCCGGCGGAGCAGTTGCTGGTCCGCTTGGAGGACCGGTTCCGGCTGCTGTCCGGGGGCGTGCGCGGGGCGCCGCCCCGGCACCGGGCCCTGCGGACCACGATCGGCTGGAGCCACGAGCTGTGCGGTCCGGCGGAACGCCTCCTGTGGGCGCGACTGTCGGTGTTCGCGGGCCGTTTCGACCTGGAGGCGGCCGAGTACGTCTGCGCGGGGCCGGACCTTCCGCCGGAGGAGGTGCTGGACCTGGTGGGAGAGCTGGTGGCGCAGTCGCTGCTGGTCCGGGAGGACGGCCCGGCGGGGCCCCGCTACCGGATGCTGGACACGGTCCGCGAGTACGGGGCCGAGTGGTTGCGGGCGCTGGGGGACGCGGTGCGGCTGCGCCGCCGGCACCGGGACTGGTACACGGGCCTGGCCACCTGGTGCGAGCTGGAGTGGTTCAGCCCCCGGCAGGCGGAGGTGGCGGCACTGGTGGCGGTCGAGCTGCCGAACCTGCGGCTGGCCCTGGAGTACTGCCTGGAGGAGCCGGAGGAAGCCCACCTGGGCCAATACCTCGCGGGGACCCTGTGGTTCGCCTGGGCCGGCTGCGGCCGGCTGGCGGAGGGCCGTCACTGGCTGGACCGCGCCCTGGAGTCGGCCCCGGAGGGCACGCACGCCGGTTCCCGACTGAAGGCCCTGTGGGTGCTGGGGTACGTGGCCTGCCTCCAGGGGGACCAGGTGGCGGCGCTGGCCGCCCTGCACGAGTGCCGGGAGGGCGCCGGTCCGGCGGACAGCCCGGTGGCGGCGGCCTACGCCGAGCACCGGCTGGGCTGCCTGGCCCTGGTCTCGGACGATCCGGAGCGGGCCGCCGGGCTGCTGGGCTCCGCCCTGGAGCGGTACCGCGCGGCCGGTGAGCTCAACAGCAGCGTCCTCATGTGCCAGGTCGAACTGGCCCTGGCCACCGCCTTCCGCGGGGACCTGCGCGGGGCGGTCCGGTTGTGCGAGGAGGTCCGCGAGGTGTGCGAGGAGCGCGGGGAGCGCTGGACCCGCTCCTACGCCCTGTACGTGTTGGCCCACGCCGCGCTGGGGCGCGGGGAGCCGGCCGCGGCCCGGGAGCTGCTCGCCGAGTGCGTGCGGTCCGCGTACCTGTTCCAGGACCTGTTGGGCCTGGTCCTGGCGCTGGAGCTGCTGGCCCTGGTGACGGTGGAGCAGGGGGACGCGGCGGAGGCGGCGGTGCTCCAGGGAGCCGCCGAGGTGCTGTGGCGGTCGGTGGGGCTGCGGCTCTTCGGTTCGGACCACTTCAACGGGGCCCGGCTGGCCTGTCTGCGGCGGGCGGGCGAGGCGCTGGGCCCGGCGGGGTACCGGCTGCGGGCCGCGGAGGGGGCGGTGCTGCGGCTGGAGGAGGTGGTGGCGCGGGCCCTGCGGCCGGCCGGTCGGAACGGGGCCCTGCTGCCGGGGCCCCGACCGGGTGCGCCGGAGCGGACGGCCCCGGAACGCAGGAAGCCCGCCGGCTCCCCTTACGGGGAACCGACGGGCTGACCGGGCGGTGAGGACTACGCCTTAGCGGGCGTAGTACTCGACGACGAGCTGCTCGTCGCAGATGACCGGGATTTCCTTGCGGTTCGGCTCGCGGTCCAGGCGGAACGCCAGGGCCTTGAGGTTCACCTGCAGGTAGCGGGGGGTCTCGCCCTCGCCGGCGTAGCCACCCTCACGGGCGACCTGGAAGGGGTGCTTCTCGCGGCTGCGCTCGCGGACCGTCACGACGTCGTCGGGACGGACGCGGAACGACGGCTTGTCGACCTTGCCACCGTTGACCTCGATGTGGCCGTGGACGACCATCTGGCGGGCCTGGTAGATGGTGCGGGCGACGCCGGCACGCAGGACCAGGGCGTCCAGACGACGCTCGAGCTCGACGACCAGCGCCTCGCCCGTCTTGCCCTCGGCCTTCTTGGCGCGGTCGTAGGCACGCGCCATCTGACGCTCGGAGATGTCGTACTGAGCGCGCAGACGCTGCTTCTCCAGCAGACGGACCTTGTAGTCCGAGTTCTGCTTGCGGCCACGGCCGTGCTCGCCCGGCGGGTAGGGGCGAGCCTCGAAGTACTTGACGGCCTTCGGCGTCAGGGCGATGCCGAGGGCACGCGACTTCTTGACCTTGGGTCGCGACTGGTTCACGGGGAACCTACCTCCATGTAAGTTAGGTGAGCCTTACCTTATTCGAGGAGGACGTAATGTCTCGACCACATGGGATCCCCCTGCCCAGTGCGCATCGCAGTTCGGACGCGAATGACTCCACGTCCGCTGACGACGACGGTAAGCAAGGTCAGCCGCGTCCCAGGGAAGGCGCTCGACAGCCCACCGGAGCCGAGCGCGTACGAACCCTCGTTGATTCCAACGCCTCAGTATCCCTCACTCTCCCCGGTGCTCGTGACCAGGAGGAGTTCGGGACGGGGATGCCGGCGGCGCGGACCGTCACCCCGGACGGGGACGTGATCCTCCTCGTTTCCGGGGAATCGGCGGCCGCGAGGGCCGCCGCACACGCCCAGGACGACGACCTCACGGTGGTGATGGAGATCACGGATGTCGCCCCGGTGTCCGTCCCCCATCGTATCCGGGGACGCGCCTGGCTGGCGGGGTGGCTGACCCCGGTCTCCGCCGCGGACCACGACGGGGCCGTCGCCCTCCTCGCGGAACGGCACCCGGTCGGCGAGCTCCTCGGCCTGGCCGAGCCCCTCCCCCGCCTCCAGGGGCCGGGCCGGCAGGCCCGCCCGGCCTGGGTGCTGCTGCGCCTGGAGCCCGGCGAGATCACCCTGGACGACCTGTGGGGCGCGGGGCACGTGGACCCCGCCGACCTCGCCGCCGCCGAACCCGACCCGCTCGTCGCCCACGAGGCGGAACTCCTCCAGCACCTGCACTCCGCGCACGGGCCCCGGGTCCGCGAGCTGTGCGCGCTGCTCGGGGCGCGGGAGGAGCAGGCCCAGGGGCGGGACGCCGTCCCGGTGGCCCTGGACCGGTTCGGGCTTCGGGTCCGCTTCACCGGCGAGCGCCCCTTCGACGCCCGCTTCGACTTCGTGGAGCCGGTCCGCGACGTCTGCGGGCTGCGCCGGGCCATGCACACCCTCTTCGAGGCGGCGGCCCGCTGACCTCCGGCTACTTCGGGCAGGTGTCCAGCAGCTCCCGGAGGGCCTGCTGCTCCGGCGGGGTGACGCTCAGCCCGTACTTGTCCTTGATCCCGATCCACCGTCGCGCGTACTCGCACCAGTACGCGCGGCGCGGTGGGCGCCACTTGTCCGGGGTCCTGCTGCTCTTCTCGTAGTTCGTCGCCTTGTCCGCGGCGAGCAGGACGTCCAGGTCGTTGGCGTACTCCAGCCTGCGCTGCGGGGTCCACGCCCAGGCCCCGGCCCGCCAGGCCGCGCCGAGGGCGACCACGTGGTCCGTCTGGATCTGCGAGGCCTTCCGGTAGGAGTACGGCAGCTCCTTCCCGGTGTACGGGTCGTGCAGCACTCCGGAGAGCACCACGCACGGGTTCCGGTCGCCCTCCCGCAGCTCCCGCAGGTCGCGGCGGAGCACGTCGTCGCGGGTGTCACAGCCGTTGCGGCCCCCGATGGCGGCGGTGTCGTCGGTCCAGGTCTTCCCGAACTCCTCGCGGCGGTAGGTCTGCCAGTTCTTCCCCCAGGCCACGGGCAGCTTCGCCAGGCGGGCGCGGGCGGTGGCGGGCGAGGGCGGGAAGCCGGGGCTCGCCAGGGGCACGGCCGCGACGAGGGCCGCGGCGCTGGCCCGGGCACTGGCACGGGCCTCCCCCGGGTCCTCGTGGTGACAGCCGGTGAGGACGACCCCGACGAGCAGGGCCGGGACCAGGACCCGGCCCGGCCGGAAGGTGCGCTGACGCATGCGCTGAGGGGTTCCCCGCCCGCCCCCTTGCCGAAACCGGGCCGCTCGGCGGGGGCTCCCGTCGCGGCGGGACGCGCTCGATCACCGCGCGGGCCCGTGCCGGCCGCGCTCCGGACCGCCTCCACCGGCGCGAGCCACCGCGCGCGCACGGCACGCCCCGGAGCCGCCGGCGACGACCTAGGCCTCGCCGGAGAGGCGGGCGCGGACCCGCTCGACGACGTCGGCGTACCTCGCCTCGGCCCCGTACCGCGTCGGCTCGTAGTACCGCTTCCCGTGCACCTTCTCCGGCGCGTACTGCTGTGCCGCGATGCCCCCGGGCACGTCGTGCGGGTAGACGTACCCCTGGGCGTGCCCCAGCTTGGCCGCGCCCTTGTAGTGGCCGTCGCGCAGGTGCGCGGGGACGGGCCCCGCGAGGCCGGCCTTGACGTCGGCGAGGGCGGCGCCGATCGCGGTGGTGGCGGTGTTGGACTTGGGTGCCAGGGCCAGGGCGATCGTGGCGTGCGAGAGGGTGAGGGCGGCCTCGGGGAAGCCGATCATGGCCACGGCCTGGGCGGCCGCGACGGCCAGCGGCAGGGCGGTGGGGTCGGCCAGGCCGATGTCCTCGCTCGCGGAGATCATCAGGCGGCGGGCGATGAACCGGGGGTCCTCCCCCGCCTCGATCATCCGGGCCAGGTAGTGCAGGGCGGCGTCCACGTCGGAGCCGCGGATGGACTTGATCAGGGCGGAGGCCACGTCGTAGTGCTGGTCGCCGTCCCGGTCGTAGGCCACGGCGGCCCGGTCGACCGTCTCCTCCAGGGTGGCGAGGGTGATCTCCGGCTCGGACTTGGCGAGGGCCGCGCCCGCGGCCGCCTCCAGGGCGGTGAGGGCCCGGCGGGCGTCCCCGCCCGCGATCCGCAGCAGGTGCGTCTCGGCCTCGGGGGCCAGGGTGACGGCCCCGCCGAGGCCCCGCTCCTCGGTGAGGGCGCGGCCGAGCAGGCCGGACAGGTCCTCGTCGGTGAGCGGTTCGAGGGTGAGGAGGAGGGAGCGGGAGAGCAGCGGGGAGATCACGGAGAAGTACGGGTTCTCCGTGGTGGCGGCGATGAGGGTGACCCAGCGGTTCTCCACGGCGGGCAGCAGGGAGTCCTGCTGGGCCTTGCTGAAGCGGTGGATCTCGTCGAGGAAGAGCACGGTCTCCTTGCCGTACCCGCCCACGGCCCGCCGGGCGCCCTCGATGACGGCCCGGACCTCCTTGACCCCGGCGGTGATCGCGGACAGCTCGACGAACCTCTTCCGCGTGGCCTGGCTGACCACGTACGCCAGGGTGGTCTTCCCGATGCCGGGGGGACCCCACAGGATCACGGAGGAGGCGCCGGCGGGACCGCCGCCGTCACCGACCAGCCGGCGCAGCGGGGAGCCGGGCCGCAGCAGGTGCTGCTGCCCGGCGACCTCGTCCAGGGTGCGCGGGCGCATCCGGACCGCGAGCGGGCTGCTCGACGGGTCCTTCTCCTGGCGGTCCTCGGCGGCGGCGGTGAAGAGATCGGGTTCCACCCCGTCAGCCTAGAACAGGGTGCCGACACTCCGGTCCGGTGCCGCCGGGGGCGGTCAGGAGGTCCAGAAGTCCCACCAGCGGGTCAGGATCAGCATGCCGATGATCCCGATGTGCAGGACGGGCAGGACCCAGGTGAACTCGGCGAGGAACCCGCGCAGCCAGGCGGGTGCGGGCAGCAGGCCCTCGCGGACGTTGTGCGAGGTCAGGTACCAGAACAGGGTGATGGTGGCCACCCAGGCCAGGCAGCACCACAGGCAGAGGCTGTTGATGTTGTACAGGGACTGGTAGGTCAGCCAGGCGCAGAAGACCACTCCGAAGAGGGCGCCCGCGTTGAAGACCAGCCAGTACCAGGGGCGGAACCGGGCCCCGGCCAGCAGGCTCACGCCCACGCAGATCACGATGCCGTAGGCCACGAGGCCCAGCATCGGGTTGGGGAAGCCGAAGGCGGATGCCTGCTCGCTCTTCATGATGTTGCCGCAGGCCACGACCGGGTTGAAGCTGCAGCCGGGGACGAAGTCCGGGTCCTCCAGCAGCTTGAACTTGTCGATCGTGATCACCCAGGCGGCCAGCAGTCCGGCCGCGCCCGTGATGACCAGCAGCCAGGCGAAGGCCCGGCTCGCCCCGACGGTCCGTGCGGTCGTCTCGCCGCCTGTAGTCGTCATGCGCTGCATTCTGCCGCACCCGCGTCGGGGGGACGGAAAAGGGGCCGGGCGGTCGATACCGCCCGGCCCCCTCCGGGTGCGCGGGTGTCCGGCCCCGAGGTGGACGGGGCCGGGACGGGTCAGGCCAGGCGGGCCCGGACGGTCGCGGTGAGCTCCGCCACGGCCACGGCGGTCTGCTCCCCGGACTCCATGTCCTTCAGCTGGACCACGCCCTCGGCGAGGTCCCGCTCGCCGGCGACCACGGTGAAGCGGGCGCCGGAGCGGTGGGCGTCCTTCATGGCGCCCTTGAGGCCCTTGCCGCCGAAGGAGAAGTCGGCGGCGATCCCCTCGCGGCGCAGCTCGGTGATCTTGCCGAAGAGGAGGCGGCGGGCCTCCTCGCCGAGGGCGACCGCGAACACGCTGGTCGCGGCGGGGAGGTCCAGCTCCACGCCCTCGGCCTCCAGGGCCAGGACGGTGCGGTCCACGCCGAGGGCCCAGCCCACGGAGGGCAGCGCCGGGCCGCCGATCATCTCGGAGAGGCCGTCGTAGCGGCCGCCGCCGCCCACCGCGGACTGCGAGCCCAGGCCGTCGTGGACGAACTCGAAGGTGGTGCGGGTGTAGTAGTCGAGGCCGCGGACCAGCTTGGTGTCGTCCTCGAAGGCCACCCCGGCGGCGGTGATCAGCGCCCGGACCTCCTCGTGGTAGCCCTTGCAGGCGTCGCAGAGGTAGTCGCGCAGCAGGGGCGCGTCCACGAGCTGCTTCTGCACGTCGGGGCGCTTGTCGTCGAGGACGCGCAGCGGGTTGATGTCGGCGCGGCGCAGGGTCTCCTCGTCGAGGTCGAGGCCCCGCAGGAAGCCCTGGAGGGCCTCGCGGTAGACCGGGCGGCACTCCTTGTCGCCGAGGGAGTTCAGCAGGATGCGGAAGTTCCGCAGGCCCAGGGAGCGGTACGCCTGGTCGGCCAGGATGATCAGCTCGGCGTCCAGGGCCGGGTCCTCGGCACCGATGGCCTCCGCGCCCACCTGCGAGAAGTGGCGGTAGCGGCCCTTCTGCGGGCGCTCGTAGCGGTAGTACGAGCCGGAGTACCAGAGCTTGACGGGCAGCCCGCCGGCCTTGTGGAGGTTGGCCTCCAGGGCGGCGCGCAGCACCGAGGCGGTGCCCTCGGGGCGGAGCGCGAGGTTCGCGCCGCCCTTGGTGGTGAGGGTGTACATCTCCTTGGTGACGATGTCGGTGGACTCGCCGACGCCGCGGGCGAAGAGGTCCACGTCCTCGAAGCCGGGGGTCTCGACGTAGCCGTAGCCGGAGGTGCGCAGCGGCGCGGAGATGGCCTCGCGGACGGCGAGGTACTTCGCCGAGAACGGCGGGATCAGGTCGTACGTGCCCTTGGGGGCCTTGAAGGTGCTCACGGAAACTCTCGTCACATTCCTCGTCGTGGGGCGGCGGGGCCGCCTCCCCGGCCGGCGGCCACTTCCCGCAGGTACGGGTTGACGGCGCGCTCGCGGCCGATGGTGGTCTGGGGACCGTGGCCGGACAGCACCACGGTCGAGTCGTCGAGCGGCAGGCACACGCGGGCCAGCGAGTCGAGGATCTCGGCGTGGGAGCCGCCGGGCAGGTCGGTGCGTCCGATGGAGCCGGCGAAGAGCAGGTCGCCCGAGAAGAAGACCGACGGGACGTCGGCCGCCTCGGGCATCCGGAAGGTCACCGACCCCTTGGTATGGCCCGGGGCGTGGGCGACGGTGAAGTCGAGTCCGGCGAGCTTCAGGGCGCCGCCGTCGGTGAGCTCGCGGACGTCGTCGGGCTCTCCGATGGTGAGCTCGCCCATGAGCGGCATCCCGATGGAGCGGCCGAGGGCCTTCTCCGGGTCGCTCATCATGTAGCGGTCCTCGGGGTGGATCCAGGCGGGCACGTCGTGCGCGCCGCACACCGGGACCACGGAGGCCACGTGGTCGATGTGGCCGTGGGTGAGGACGACCGCGACGGGCTTGAGACGGTGCTTCCTGAGCGTCTCCTCGACGCCCTGGGTGGCCTGGTGGCCCGGGTCGATGATCACGCACTCCTCACCGGCGGCGGGGGCGACCACGTAGCAGTTGGTCCCCCAGGCCCCGGCGGGGAACCCGGCAATGAGCACGTTCGTCCCTCGGTTGTCGTCCGGCAGATGCGTCCGGCTGGTGATTGCGGCAGATCAGAGCCTACCGGCGCTGCTCATCACACAGCGAACCCATATACGGTACGGCCTACACCCAGCCTGGACGGCTGTACCAGACACGCACAAGGAGACGATCCCGGTGGTCACCAGCGATCAGCGGCGGCGCCAGCTCGCCAGGGACAAGTTCGAGCGGCAGCAGAAGCGGCGCCAGGAGGCGCAGCGCAAGAAGCGGCAGCGCCTCGTCGTGGTCGGTGCGGCGGTGGCCGTGGTGGCGGCCGCGGTCGCGGGCCTGGTGGCGGGCGGGGTGTTCGACAAGGAGGAGAAGCCCTCGGCGGCGGCCTCCCCGGAGAACAGCCCGAGCGCGGCCCCGTCCGGCAAGCCCTCGGGCAAGCCGGAGCCGAAGATGGCCGTGGACGCCAAGGCGAAGTACACCTTCACCCTGGACACGAACCAGGGGAAGATCGCGATCGCCATGGACGCGGCGAAGACCCCGCGGACGGTGAACTCCTTCAAGTCGCTGGCGGACTCGGGCTACTTCGACAAGACGAAGTGCCACCGCCTGACCACCGGCGGGATCTTCGTCCTCCAGTGCGGCGACCCGCAGGGCACCGGCATGGGCGGCCCCGGCTACACCATCCCGGACGAGAACCTCGACGGGCTCGGGAAGGCCGGCGCCGACGGCACGGTGACCTACCCGGCGGGCACGGTCGCCATGGCGAACACCGGCCAGCCGGGCACCGGCGGCAGCCAGTTCTTCCTGGTGTACAAGGACAGCAAGCTGCCCCCGACGTACACGCCGTTCGGGAAGATGGACCCGGCGGGTCTGGAGACCGTGGTCAAGGTCTCCGAGGCCGGGGTGGAGGGCGGGGCCTCCGACGGGGCCCCGAAGAAGGCCGTGACCATCGAGAAGGGCACGGTCGTCAAGGACTGACCCGGGCCCCGGGGTTCCGGCGGGCGCCCTCCCGGGTCCCGCCGGTGTCCCGGGGGCCGGCGGCGGC
>NZ_JBEOSD010000071.1:0-21180 GCF_040302735.1 Streptomyces sp. NPDC097619
GCAGGGGGGACCCTGTGGGAGAGTAGGACGCCGCCGAACAATCATTGTGGGGGAGCCCCGCACCTTATGGTGCGGGGCTTTTCTGCGTTTACGGGCCGATCGCCGGCGGCTAGGGTCGGGATCATGAACGATCACGTGATACGGCCCATCCGCGCCGACGAGTGGGAGAAGGTCCGCGACCTGCGGATCGAGGCCCTCAAGGACCCCGCCGCCCCCATCGCCTTCCTGGAGACAGTGGCGCAGGCCGAAAGCCGTGACGACGCGTTCTGGAAGGACCGGGCCGAGGGCGCGGCCACCGGGCCCGTCGTGCGGCAGTTCGTGGCCGAGGACCCCGAGGGGGACTGGGTCGGCTCCGTCACCGTGCTCGTCGAACGGGCCGGTGCCGAGGACCTCCTCGAAGGGGAGATCACCCACGACCAGGGACACCTGGTCGGCGTGTACGTACGGCCCGAACACCGCGGCACCGGGCTCACCGAAGCCCTCTTCGCCGCCGCCCTCGACTGGTGCTGGGGCCTGGCGGAGCCCCGCCTGGAGCGGGTCCGGCTCTTCGTCCACGAGGACAACGGGCGGGCCCAGGCCTTCTACCAGCGGGCCGGGTTCGCCTTCGCGGGCACGGTCGTGCCCGTACCCGGCGGTGACGGCGCCATGGAACTCGAACTCTCCGTGCCCCGGCCCGAATAGCCCGCCCACCCGGGTCGCCCGGGCGTCCCGCCGGCCTTGCCCTGGAGTGCGCTCCACCACCTAGGGTGCGGGAGGCGGGCGCCCGGAAGATCGGAAGCCCGCCCCACCAAGGGGACGACGACACAGCGACGACGGGGGTCACGACCATGCGGTATCGCCATCTGGGCGGCACGGGGATCGAGGTCAGCGCCTACTGCCTCGGGACCATGATGTTCGGGTCCGTCGGCAACCCGGACCACGAGGACTCCGTACGGATCATCCACACGGCCCTGGACGCCGGGATCAACTTCGTGGACACCGCCGACATGTACTCGAGCGGCGAGTCCGAGGTCATCACGGGCAAGGCCCTCAAGGGCCGCCGGGACCAGGTGGTCCTCGCGACCAAGGGGCACTTCCCGCTGGCCGAGGGCCCCAACCGGGGCGGGAACTCCCGCCGGCACCTGATCAACGCCGTCGAGGACAGCCTCCGACGGCTCGACACCGACTGGATCGACCTCTACCAGGTGCACCGGTTCGACCCGCACACCGACCTGGAGGAAACCCTCGGGGTCCTCGGGGACCTGGTCACCGCCGGGAAGATCCGGGCCTTCGGCAGCTCCACCTTCCCCGCCGAGGAGATCGAGCGGGCCCAGCACGTCGCCGACCGGCGCGGACTGCGACGGTTCCGGACCGAGCAGCCGCCGTACTCGCTGCTGGCCCGCGGGATCGAGAAGCACGTCCTGCCCACCTGCCGGCGCCACGGCATGGGGGTGCTGGCCTGGAGCCCGCTCGCCTCCGGCTTCCTCACCGGGAAGTACCGGCAGGGGCGGGAACTCGACCTGAGCAGCGGACGGCCCACCGTCATGCCGCACCGCTTCGACCCGGCCCTGCCCGTGACCGCCGCCAAGCTCGCCGTGGTGGAGGAACTCGTGGCCCTCGCCGAGGAACTCGGCAGCACCCTGCCCGAGCTGGCGCACGCCTTCCCCGCCTCCCACCCCGACGTCACCTCGGTGATCATCGGGCCGCGGACCATGGAGCAGCTGACGGACTCGCTGAAGGGGGCCGCTCTCGTGCTCGACGACGCCGTCCTGGACCGCATCGACGAGATCGTGGAGCCCGGCACCGACGTCTACCCGCCCGACGGCGCCTGGCGGCTTCCCTCCCTGAGGGACCCGGCCGGCCGGCGCCGGCCGCTCACGGACCGGGCCGCCGCCTCCGCCTGAGCCCGCCGCCGGCCTTCTCGCCGGAGGCCGGGCCACCCCGCTCACGCGAGAGGGAGATCGGCCTCCGGCCAGCGGGACCGGGCCTGTTCACGGCTGCGGCACAGGGCCAGCACGGGCAGTACGGGATCGGCGAGGAGCCGGGGCAACTGGGGCACCGGGGCCACCGCGGCCACGTCCTCCAGCACCAGCACCGCTGGTGGGTCGAGGCGGCCGGCGGATGACCGTACGGCCATGCGGCGGCCACGCTCGACCACGTCTGCGGCGAGTGCGGTCAGCAGCGGCACCGCCCCCGGATGCGTCCGGGGGTCCTCGACCGGTTCACCCACCACATAGAGCGTGCCCCCTTCCGCCAGGAACGATGCCAGCGTGAGCGAATCCGTTCGATTCGGAGCGCACGCCTCGCGGATGTGGACGGAGAACAGGGCCGACAGGGCCCGGGCGGTCAGCTCGCGGGCCACCTCGCGGCGCTCCGGGTGCGCGGTCAGGGCGCTCTCCAGCTCGCCCGCGGACCCCGGGGCCGCCCCCGGGTGGGTCCGCAGGATCCGGACCGGCTCGTGGGCACCGGCGCCCTGGGCCCACCGGTGCACCTGCTTGAAGGGACGGTCCTCCAGGGCGGCCGCGTGCAGCCAGCTCCGGAGGAGCGTTTCCGCGGTGTCGGCCACGGCCGCGTCGATGCGGGCCTGCGGCCGGACCGGGAACAGCAGGGCCACGGCCCGCGCGGCCGCGGTCTCCCGGTCCTCGCACCCCGAGCCGGGATGCCAGTGCATCCGGGCGGGGGTGTCGCAGAGGTGCGCGGGATCGTAGAGCAGGACCGGCCCCAGTTTGGCGCGGGCGTCCTTCGTCTCGGCCCACAGGGCGGGGGAGGAGGTCACCACCAGGGCGGCGCCCTCGGCCTCGGCGATCCGGCGGGCCGCCGCGCGGTGCCGTTCCTCGGGGCCGGCGTACCGCAGCAGGGCGGCGGGCGTCGTGCTCCAGGGGCCGGGGGAGACCGGCGCGGCCTCGTCCTCGCGGAACGGGGTCGGCGAGGGCGGGACCGGAACGGCGGTCAGGGCCGTGGACGGTGCGGCGGGCTCCGTGGCGGGCCCGGCCTCCGGGGTGCCGAGGGCCACGGGCGCGGGGGCCGGGGGCACGGTCTCCGGGGTGGGGAGCGGGCCGGCGGCCAGGGTCACGGCCGGTACGGGGGCGGGCCGGTGGGCGCCCGGCGCGGGGACGGCGGCGGGCGCGTGTCCGTAGGCCTCGCGGGGCGCCTGCTGCCCGTACGGGTCCGGCGGGGCGGGCCGGGCGGCGAGGTGCGGGTCCGCGGCCGCCGCCTTCGCGGCGGCGGCCTCGCGGGCGGCGTACCGGGCGCGGGCGCGGCGGGCCTTGGTGCGGGCGACCACGCCGATCACGAACACGGTGAGGACGAACAGGATCAGCAGTTCGCCGAGGAAGAGGCCCCAGAACAGGCCCCAGCCCGACAGGGCCGCCGGTTCGGTCTGCGGCCAGGCCCCGGCGAGGTCGTGCGGCTGCGCTATCAGGGCGCGGACGGCCTCGGGGGTGCGGTCGAAGGTGACCGTGTCGGGCCAGTCCCCGCGGGCGAACAGGGCGGACAGGCCGGTGGCCGTCCAGACCAGGGCGGCGAGGCCGAGGACGAAGGCCAGCAGGCCGAGCAGGAGGCCGTCCGGGATGCCGCGTTCGCGGCCCTCCGGTGCGGCCCCCCGGGCTCCGACGCCGGTCACGTCAGGCCACCGTGGACTCGGCGGAGTCGCCGCCGAGCTGACGTTCCATGAGCAGGGCCCGTTCCTCCGCTTCGAGTTCCGCGGCGAGGACGTGTTCGGGGACCTCGTGGCCGGTGGCGGAGGACTCCGTCATGGCCCGGTCGGTGAACACGAGGGGTCGTTCCGCCTCGGTGATGAGGTGTTTGACCACTTGGACGTTGCCGTTGACGTCCCAGACCGCGATGCCGGGGGTGAGGGTCGGGATGATCTCCACGGCCCACCGGGGCAGGCCGAGGACCCGACCGGTGGCTCTGGCCTCGTCCGCCTTCTGGGCGTAGATGGTCCTGGTCGAGGCCATCTTGAGGATGGCCGCGGCCTCCTTCGCGGCCGCGCCGTCGACGACGTCGGAGAGGTGGTGCACCACGGCCACGAAGGACAGGCCGAGGCGCCGTCCGAACTTCAGCAGCCGCTGGAACAGCTGGGCCACGAAGGGGCTGTTGATGATGTGCCAGGCCTCTTCGACGAGGAAGATGCGCTTCTTCCGGTCGGGTCGGATCCAGGTGTGTTCCAGCCAGACCCCGACGATCGCCATGAGGATGGGCATGGCGATGGAGTTGCGGTCGATGTGGGACAGGTCGAAGACGATGAGGGGGGCGTCCAGGTCGATGCCGACGGTGGTGGGGCCGTCGAACATGCCGCGCAGGTCGCCGTCGACGAGCCGGTCGAGGACGAGCGCGACGTCCAGACCCCAGGCCCGGACGTCGTCTATGTCGACGTTCATGGCCTCGGCCGATTCCGCCTCGGGGTGGCGGAGCTGTTCGACGATGTCGGTGAGGACGGGCTGGCGGTCCAGGATGGTCTCGTTGACGTAGGCGTGCGCCACCTTCAGCGCGAACCCGGAGCGCTCGTCCAGGCCGTGCCCCATCGCCACCTCGATGATGGTGCGGAGCAGGGCCAGCTGGCCGGTGGTGGTGATCGCCGGGTCCAGCGGGTTGAGGCGGATGCCGTCGTCGTGGGCGGCGACCGGGTCCAGCCGGATCGGCGTTATTCCGAGGGCCTCCGCGATGAGGTTCCACTCGCCGACGCCGTCCTCGCCCTGGGCGTCGAGGACGACGACCTGCCGGTCCCGGAAGCGCAGCTGGCGCAGGACGTACGTCTTCTCCAGGGCGGACTTGCCGTTGCCGGACTCGCCGAGGACCAGCCAGTGGGGGGCCGGCAGCTGCTGTCCGTACAGCTGGAAGGGGTCGTAGATGTAGCCCTTGCCGCTGTACACCTCGCGGCCGATGATGACGCCGGAGTCACCGAGGCCGGGGGCGGCCGTGGGCAGGTAGACGGCCTGCGCCTGGCCGGTGGAGGTGCGGACGGGGGAGCGGGTGGTCTCCACCTTCCCGAAGAGGAAGCTGGTGAAGGCGTCCGTCGCCGCGGACAGCGGATCTCGCATGGCGGGTCTGCCCTCCAGCTAGCGTCGGATGCCGGTCGCGAACGGCAGGGTGTTCACGAAGGCGCGGTGGTGCTCGCGGTCGCACCACTCCAGCTTCAGGTACGACTTGCCGGCGGAGGCGCGGATCGTCCGCTTGTCGCGGGCGAGTGCCTCCGGGGAACGCGAGGACACCGTGATGTACCCGACCAGGTTGACTCCCGCCGCACCGCTGGCGAGATCTTCACCCCTCTGGTCGAGCCGGCCGTGGGCGGCGATGTCGCGGGGGTCCACGGTGCGGTTCATCTTGGCGGCGCGCGAGGCGTCGGCCTCGTCGTTGGTCTTCTCCGTGAGCATCCGCTCGATGGCGACCTCGGTGGGCTCCAGGTCCATGGTGACGGCGACCGTGCGGATCACGTCGGGGGTGTGGACGAGGAGCGGGGCGAGGAAGTTGACGCCCACCGGGGTCATCGGCCATTCCTTCACCCAGGCGGTGGCGTGGCACCAGGGGGCGCGGGTGGAGGACTCGCGGGTCTTGGCCTGGAGGTAGGTGGGTTCGACGGCGTCCAGTTCGGCGGGCCAGGCGTTGCGCTTGGTCATGGCCTGGATGTGGTCGATGGGGTGGTCCGGGTCGTACATGGAGTGCACGAGGGAGGACAGCCGGCTCTGGCCGAGGGGCTGGCGGACCCGGATGTCGGCCTCGGCGAGGCGGGCGCAGATGTCGGTGAGTTCGCGGGCCATGACCACGGCGAGGCCGGCGTCCTTGTCGAGGGCGCGGCCCTTGCGGGGGACGGCGGCGCGGGCCATGGCGTGGGCCTCGGCGGCGAGCTCGCGGGTGTAGTGCATGCAGGCCACGAGGTAGGCGCGGTGCTGCTCGCTGGAGGTGGACACCATGGACTGGAGCTGGTCGTAGGAGTCCTGGAGCCAGCCGGGGGCGTTGGCGTCGCCGCGCTGGCCGACGTCCTTGGCGTGGGCGTCGGGGTCGGCGGGGAGGGTGCGGGCCAGCATCTGGAGGCGGGTGACGAAGCCGTCGCCGTTGGCCACGTGCTTGAGGAGGGTGCCGAAGCGGTCGACGAGGGCCTCCTGGTCCTCGCTGTCGCGCAGGCCGACGCCCGGGCCCTCGATCTCGATGGCGGCGGTGACGGTCCTGCGGTCGGCGTGCAGGAGCACGGCGATCTCGTCGGGGCCGAAGGGGGCGGCGAGCCAGCTGATCCGGCCGATGCCGGGGGGCGGTCCGACCTCGACCTCGCGGCCGTCGGCGGCGCGGGTGCCGGCCTCCATGGCGCCGGAGCGGAAGGTGGTGCCGCGGCGCAGGCTCCGCTTGTAACTGCGGTTGATCTCGAACCACTTGTAGAAGGTGCGGTGCTTGTAGGGCACGTACACCATGGCGAGGCCGAGGACCGGGAAGCCGACGAGCAGGACGATGCGGAGCATGAGGTTCGGCACCAGGAGCCCGCTCATCATGCCGAGGAAGGCCCCCGCGATGATCAGGGCGATCTCACCGGATTCGCGGTTCTTGCCGACGATCGCGTTCGGCCGGGCCCGGCCGATGAGATACGTGCGGCGGGGCGCGACCGGGTGCATGTGATGGGACTGGGCCGTCAACGCCCTTCACCTCCCTTGCCTGTGGTCCTGCTGCTGTGCGGTGTGTTCACTCCCGGGCTGCGGGGCGGGGGTGCGGCGGAGGGGACAGTTCCGCCGCCGCCCCCGGCTCCGGTTCCCCCGGTGCCGCCGGAGGGGCGGCTGCTGTGGGCGGCCACACCGCCGGAGAGCGGGTTGCCGGGGCGGCCGCCGTCGCCGCCCCCGCCGCTTCCGCCTCCGCCGCCCCGGCTGCTGTGGGTCTTGATGCCCTGGGAGACCAGGGAGGCGGGGGAGCTGATGACGGCGGCGGCCTGGGCGCCGTCGGTGGCCTGCTTGCGGTTGCTGCGGGCGGCGGCGACCTCGTCACCGAACCCGGGTACGAAACGGTAGATCATGGCGGAGGCGAAGATCGCCAAGAGGATGATGGCGAGTCCCGAGACCACCGCGGAGAAGGCGTCGGGTCCGTCGTCCCCGGAGAGGGCCCCGGCGAGGCCGAGGACGATCACGATGACCGGCTTGACGAGGATGACGGCGATCATGATCCCGGCCCAGCGGCGGACGTGCCCCCACATGTTGCGGTCGACGAGTCCGGCGTAGACGACGGTGCCGAGGAGGGCGCCGACGTAGAGCAGGGCGGCCCGGATGACGAGCTCCAGCCAGAGCACGCCGGCGGCGAGGACGGTGACCAGGGCGACCACGATCAGCATGATCGGGCCGCCGCCGATGTCCTCGCCCTTCTTGAGGGCCTCGGCGAAGGAGCCGAAGAACACGTCGGTCTGGCCGCCGGTGCCGGAGGCGATGACCTCGGTGATCCCGTCGGTGGCGGAGACCACGGTGTACAGGATGAGCGGGGTGAAGGCGGAGGCGAGCACGGTCAGCCAGAGGAAGCCGATGGCCTCGGAGAGGGCGGTGCTCAGCGGCACCCCGCGGACGGCGCGCTTGGCGACGGCCAGGAGCCAGAGGATCAGCGTCAGGACGGTCGAGGCGGCGAAGACGACGGCGTACTGGCGGAGGAAGGCGGTGTTGGTGAAGTCGACGTTGGCGGTGCCCTTGACGGCCTCGCTGAGTTTCCCGACGATCCAGGCGGCGGCGTCGGCGCAGCCGCGGGCCAGGGAGGAGAGGGGGTCCAGGGCGTCGGTGGGGGAGGGGGAGAGGCTGCGGCCGTTCTCGGGGGGGCGGGCGTCGCCGTTCTCGCAGTACTCGCGGGCGGGTCCCACGATGAGGTCGCACCGGCGGTCACGGGACGGTGCCGTGCTGGTCGAGGGGCTCGGGCTGGGCGAGGGCGCTGCGAGAGCTCGGGCCGATACGAGGACGGCAGAAACCTGGACGGCGGCCAGGACCCCGGTGACCCTGCGCAGACGGTTAGCGGGCATAAGTGAAGCCTCCGAACTCTCCGACCGCCTTCGAGATGTCGTCCGCGCTGGAGGCCGTCCGGTCGGTGTGGACAGGCGCGGGCCCGTCCTTCGTCGCGAAGGACTCCACCTTCCAGTCGTCCCCCACCCAGCGGAGGGTGAGGGTCATGGTGAACCAGTCGCTGCTCACCGGGTTCGTTGAGCCGACTCCCGCAGTGCCGAAGACTCCGGTGCACCACACCTCGACGGTGGCCGTCCCGGAGTCGAAACGCGTGGTCTTGGTGCCCACCGGTACCGTCCGGGACACGTAGGTCATGCCCGCCTTGGCCCGGCCGGAGGCATCGAGACCCGCTTTGTCCAAGAAGGGCTTGCCGTAGGCGTCATCGAGGCGCGCCTGAAGTTCGGCGACCACGTCCGGGACGAAGATTCTTCGGAGAACGTCCGCCCGGGCGGCGGGCTGCACGATCTCGGCTGATGCGAGGGCCACCGCGTAGTTCGTCGCTGCTGATTGGGCGCCTTGTTCGTCGTGGGCGAAGCCGGACGGGATGCCCGCCTCGCTGCCCTCGACGGGGGCGGTGCCGGTGGCGGCGGTGGAGCGGGCGCGGGGGGCGGGGTCGCCGCCGCGGTCGTCGGACGGCGCGTCACCGCCCTGGTTGGCGAAGGCGATGGCGGCGACCAGCAGCACCACGATGCCGACGACGGTGACGAGCCCCCGCGAGGTCCGGGCGGGGCGGCGTGGGGTGCCGTGGGTTTCGGCCGGTTCGGGCAGGCGGGTGCGGGTCTGGCCGGAGCCCCCGACCCGCCCGGGTTCCTCCCCGTATCCGCCGTACCCGTCATCGTGGCTCATGCCGCGTCCGCCCCCTCAGCCGTGTGCAGTCCTGCGTAGTACGACGTTAGCCGTGCCGGATGCCGCGCGGACGCGGAGTGGTGAGTCGTCATCAGGAAGCGCAACCTCGGGGGCCGTCGGTGGGGGCTGGCCGGGCCCGGTGGTCAGACGGCCATTCCGTACACGATGGTGAAGACCGTGCCGAGTGACCCGATGATGAACACTCCGGTGAGCCCGGCCACGATCAGCCCCTTGCCCTGTTCGGCGCTGAAGGTGTCGCGGAGGGCGGTGGCGCCGATGCGCTGCTTGGCCGCGCCCCAGATGGCGATGCCCAGGCAGAGCAGGATCGCCACGGCCATGACCACCTCGATCATGACCTTCGCTTCGTTGCCGAGACTGCCGAACGGCCCCCAGTTCGGGGCGATTCCGCCGATGATGGTGGTGATGTCGCCCTTTTCGGCTGCCAGGATCATGTAACTCACCGCCCCTGTTGGGTAGTTCCGTTGCCCCGTGCCCGACGGCCGGAGTCCTGCTCTATCTTCGCTGATGAAACCGCCCGCGTATGTCGACTTGGCGGCTCTTGTTACCCGAATCTGTTCGCCGTTGTCCCGCCCGCGGGGTCCGCGGGGCGGTCCGAGGGGGCCGGTGGCGGTGCGGTGCGACCGGAGGCGCCGCAGGCCGGTGGCCGTACGGTCACTGTGTGTATCACGGGGGGTGACCCCGGGCAATGACTGTCGTACCGGCGCGCGGACGGGGCGGAACGGGTGGCACCGGGAACCGTCGGACGGGGCCGGCCGGGTGCCCCGGGGGCCCGTTCGGGGTCCGTGTTGGGCCGAACCGCTGACATCCGTGCGACTTTCCGCCTGTCGTTCCATCGGGAAGTCGGTGGCGGGGGATGCTCCCCCTTGCCTCCGGCCGGAGCACTCGATGATTCGCTGGGCAGTACGGAGAAGGAGCACCGGTATGGGTCCTGTGACCCGGAACAGACGCCGGCATCTGCTGGTGGGCGGCTTCGTGCTGCCGATGGCACTCGGAATGGCGGGGTTCACGGCTCCCGCGGTGGCGGACTCGGGGCGGGCGGCTCCGGCCGCGGTGTCGGCCGCCGCCGGGACGGTGTCGGCGCCGGTCGGCGGCGACAAGTGTCCCAAGCCCCCGAAGACGACGAAGAGCGGGACGCGGGCCGCGGCTCCCACGGGCACGGGCTGCCCCGGGCCCCCCGGACCGAAGGGCCCGCCCGGGCCGAAGGGGCCCCCGGGTCCGAAGGGTCCCAAGGGCGACAAGGGGCCGAAGGGTGACACGGGCGCCCCCGGGCCGCAGGGCCCGCAGGGTCCGAAGGGCGACAAGGGCAACCCGGGTCCGCCCGGACCGCAGGGTCCCAAGGGTGATCGGGGCGACACCGGTCCGCAGGGTCCGACCGGTCCGCAGGGTCCGCAGGGCGTCGCGGGTCCGAAGGGCGACAAGGGCGACCCGGGCACGGTCGGCCCTCAGGGCCCGCAGGGACCGCAGGGTTCCCCCGGTCCGGCGGGCATTCCCGGCCCGCAGGGCGTGGCCGGTCCGCCCGGACCGCAGGGCCCCGCCGGGCAGACGGGGCAGACGGGTCCGCAGGGGCCGGTGGGTCCGCAGGGTCCGGCCGGGCCGTGCGTGGCGATCGACTCGCTGATGGACCAGAACTCGCAGGAGTTCACGGTCGCGCTGAAGAACACCAAGACGTACATCGGGCGTCGTGGCCGCGTGATGGGCGGCGGCTTCGGCAACTACGACTGGATCGACCTGACGGTGGCTCCGGTGACGGGCTACCCGTCGGGCGTGTGCGACGTGTCGATGACCCTGCAGGGCAACGACGTGTTCGTGTACGCGATGACCACCGGTGGCGTCCTGCACCGGACGCACTGCGACATCAACGGCATGGTGCCGCTGGTGTGCGACGAGGCCTGGGCGGCCGTCGTCAATCCCGTTCCGTGATGGTCGCGGAACCCCGTTCCGTGACGTTCGGCGCCCGCTGAGGCGCGGCGTCACCGATGGCCCGGACCGGCCGTCACCCCTGGAGCACGAGCCGGGGGTGGCGGCCGGTTCGCGCGTACCCGAGGGGTGCGGCGTCGGGCTACGGCACGTACACGCTGCGCTGGAGCGGGACGAAGCCGGACTGGCCGGGGAGGACCACGGCCACGTTCGGGCCGAAGCAGTACGGGTTCGAGAAGACGAACGCCGGGTTGTCGCTGCGGTTCTCGATCATCGCCGGCCCGCTGACGGTGTAGCAGCCCTGCGGCTCGTGGAACGTCCAGCCGTTGATGTGCAGGGTGCCCCCGGCGGCGTGCGCGGAGCCGCTGAAGCCGATGGCCAGCGTCGCGGCGGCCGCCAGCGTGCCGAGGGTCTTGGTGATGCGTGGCATGGGTGGAACCTCCGGTAGGGGCCGGAAGCTGACGATCAACCTCCGGTTCCGTGGCACACCGTAAGGGTGTGCGCGCGGAAGGTCACGGGGCGTGGGGATGCGTGGAGGTGTGCGGGGCGGGGTTGGCGCGCTCGGCCGGACGGGTGGGTGGACGGGTGGGTGCAGCGGCCCGGCCGCGGGGCTCTACCAGTGGGTGGGGCGGTCCAGGCCGGTGGGGATGCGGGTGCGGGCGTCGCCGCGGGCCGCGTTCACCTGGGCCTGGGTGAGGAACAGGGCCCCCGTCAGATCGGCGCCCGAGAGGTCGGCGTCCCGCAGGTCCGCGCCGATCAGGTCCGCGCGGCGGAGATCGGCGCCGGAGAGGTCGGCCGCGATCAGGTAGGCGCCGCGGAGGTTCGCTCCGCGCAGGGCGGCCCCGGTCAGGCGGGCGCCCATCAGGTCGGCGCCCCGGTGGTTCTTCCGGCGGCCCGGCACGTCCGCGGCCCGGACCAGCTCGCTCGCGCGGAACAGCAGCTCGCCGGTCTCCGCCCGTAGCGGCCCCGGGTCGGTCGTGGCGAGGACGGACGCCTCGGCGCGGGTCAGTTCCTCGGTACGGGCGTGCAGGCGGCGCAGTTCGGGGTGGAGCGGCCGGGCCGGGGCCAGGGTGAGGGCCTCGGCGAGGTACCAGAGCAGCTCGTGCAGGACCCGCATCACCGGGAACACCGCGAACATCTCCTGGCGGCTTTCGGGGTGGGTCCGCCAGTCCCGCCCGAGGAAGGTCACCTGCGAGACCTGCTGGCCGGCCCCGAAGCAGTCGAACACCGTGCAGCCGCGCCAGCCGTCCTCGCGGAGGCGGGTGTGGATGCCGCACCGGAAGTCCTCGCGGAGGTTCCCGCAGGGGGTGCCCGCGGGCTTGCTGACCGGGAAGTCGGCCGAGGCGGCGAAGGGGAGGGCGGTGCAGCAGAGGGCGAAGCAGGTGGTGCAGTCGGCGCGGAGCCGGTTCCGGCCGGGGGCGAGGGCGGTGGCGGGGGTGGGGTCGGTGACGGGCGTCGGGGTCGGGGTGGCGGACGGGCGGGGGCGGTGCGGTCTGCGGGGCACGTGGGGTCTCCTGGCGGGGGGTGGCCGCCGGCGGCGGTACCGGGCCATTTTCGCCCCGGTGGGGTGGTGCCGGGTGGTGTGGGGGCCCGCCGGGGTGTCTGCCGAGGGTTGGCGTGGCCCGATCGCGGAGGCAAGCCGCTACCGCGGCCCCTTTCGGGGGCTCCGCCCCCGTACCCCCGCGCCTCGAACGCCGGCGGGGCTGGGGATGCCCCGGGTGGGTTGCCGGCCGGAGACCACGGCCTCGGAGCCTGCGCCCCCGTGCCCCCGCGTGCGCTTTCGGTCGGAGGCCATGGCCTCGGGGGGCCTGGTCAACGGGGGCGGGGGGTTCGTAGCGTGGGGGCATGGTCGACTTCGGGGCGTTTTACGAGCGGGTGGGGGAGGGGCGCTACCGCGCCGGGGAGTGCACGCGGGGGCCCTGGGACGCCGGTGCGCAGCACGCGGGGCCGCCCGCCGCGCTGTTGGGACGGGAGATCGAGGAGCGGGCGGGGGCCCGGCCGGGGATGCGGCTGGTGCGGATCGGGTACGAGATCCTGCGCCCGGTGCCCCTCGGGCCCCTGTCGGTGACCACCTCGGTGCTCCGTTCCGGGCGCGGCACCGAACTGGTGGAGGCGGCGCTCGTGCCGGAGGGGGCCGACGGGCCGGTGATGCTGGCGCGGGGGCTGCGGATGCGGGTGCTGGGGGAGCCGGGTCCGGCCGTCGCGGAGGGGCCGCTCGTGCCCGCGCCCGGGGGGCTGACCGAGTCGGGGTTCTTCGCGGTGCCCTGGGAGGTCGGGTACCACACCGCCGTGGAATCCCGCTTCGCCGAGGGCGGGTTCCTGGAGCCGGGTCCCGGCACCTGCTGGATGCGCATGCGGGTGCCGCTGGTGGCGGGGGACGAGCCGCGTCCCCTGGACCGGGTGCTGGTGGCCGCGGACTCCGGGAACGGCATCGGCAGCGTCCTCGACGCCCGGCGGCACCTCTTCCTCAACGCGGACCTCACCGTGCACCTGCACCGGCACCCGGTCGGGGAGTGGGTGTGCGTGGCGGCCCGCACCAGCGTGGACCCCGGCGGGATCGGGCTGGTCGACGCGCGCCTGCACGACGAGAAGGGGCCGATCGGCCGGAGCGGGCAGTCGCTGTTCGTGGCGCCCCGGGAGGGCGGTCCCGGTCCCGGGGCCTGAGGGGGCGGGCCGGGGCCCTCACACCGTCGCGGGCGCGGGCTCGGGAACCGCGGCGGTGGCGTCGGTGTCGGTGGCCGCGTCCGTGCCGGTGTCGGTGTCGGCGTCGGTGGCTTCGGGGAGCGCCGGGGCCGGGGCCGGGCGGTAGGTGGTGACGTGGACGCCCGCGTCGCTGAGGACGGTGTCCACCAGGCGGAGCCGGTGCTTCCCGCCCTCCGCCGGGAAGATCGACTTACCGCCGCCGAGCAGCACCGGCATGGTGATCAGGCGCAGTTCGTCCACCAGGCCCTCGGCGATGAGGGTCCGGGCCAGGGTGGGGCTGCCCATCACGAGCAGGGACCCCTCCCCGAGGGCGCGCAGGGTGCGGATCCGGTCCACGGTGTCGGCGCCCGGGATCAGACGGCTGTTGTCCCAGGCCAGGTCGGACTCGGTGAGGGTGGAGGAGACCACGTACTTGGGGAGGGAGTTCATCCGGTCGGCGAAGGGGTCCCCGGCGCGGTCGGGCCAGGCGGCGGCCATGCCCTGCCAGGTGCGGCGGCCGAAGAGCAGGGCCTCCGCCCCGGCCAGGGAGTCGGCGAAGGCGCCGCCGACCACCTCCGGGTCGAAGAACTCGTGGGTCCAGCCGCCGTGGGCGAAGCCGCCGTCAGTGTCCTCCTCGGGGCCGCCGGGGGCCTGGACGACGCCGTCGATGCTGATGAACTCGGTGATGACGATGCGCATGGCGGGGATCTCGCTTCTCGGTCGCGGGTCTGCGGGTCTGCCGGTGTGTCACTGCGGTGTTGCCGTGCTGCGTATCCGTGGGTCCCTGCGGGTGCGGAGCCGCGTACCGCAGGGTCACGGAAGGGAGACCGGGGCCGCCGTCGGAACTCATCGGTCCGGACGGGATCCTTTTCTGTGAGCGCGGTCACAGGGTGGCGGTGGCGGCCGGCGGCCGGCGGGCCAGGGCGGCGGGGGAGCGTGCGCGGGCGGACGTGCCGAAGGGCGACCGGTGTGCGCCCCCGCGGTCCCGACTCCTCCCCAGTGGCGTCCCGGTGCCGCCTCGTGCCGCGAGGGCGGGGTCGTACTGCGCCGGAGGGGCGGACGTGCGCGGTTCCCGACGCGACACGTGTACGGGAAACTGCTGTGAAGGGGTGTCCCATGGGGGAGTGTTGACGGATGCGCAGATTCTGGGTGGCCAGTGGGGTCGGGACGGCGGTGTTCGTCTGCTTCGTGGCGCTGCTGCTCGTCGGCACGTACTCGGCGGCCGCGGGGCTCGCCACCGGCGGCGGGCGGCACACCGGGCTCGCCAAGGGGGCGGTGCCCGCCAAGTACCAGGCGCTCGTGCAGACCTGGGGGAACCTCTGCCCCACCCTCACCCCCGCCGTGCTCGCCGCGCAGCTCTACCAGGAGAGCGGCTGGGACCCGGACGTGGTCAGCCACGCCGACGCCCGGGGCATCGCGCAGTTCATCCCGGAGACCTGGCGGCGGTACGGGATCGACGGGGACAAGGACGGGGACCGTGACATCTGGGACCCCAACGACGCGATCCCCTCGGCCGCTTCGTACGACTGCGCGGTGGCCGCGGACGTCGAGGGGATGCCGGGCGACCCGGTGAAGAACATGCTCGCCGCGTACAACGCCGGTCCCGGGGCGGTGATCCAGTACCGGGGGGTGCCGCCGTACCGCGAGACGAAGAACTACGTGAAGGTCATCACCACCCTGGCCAAGAGCTTCGCGCGGCCGGTGGGTCGGCTGGCGCCGTCCCGGCAGGCGGCGGGGGCGATCTACTTCGCGCAGAAGAAGTTGGGCACCCCCTACCTGTGGGGCGGCAACGGAACCCCTGACCAGAACGGGCGGTTCGACTGCTCGGGGCTGACGCAGGCGGCGTACCGGACGGTGGGGATCGAGCTGCCGCGGGTGGCCAACGACCAGTACAACGCGGGTCCGCACCCGTCCCGGGACGAACTCCTCCCGGGAGACCTGGTGTTCTTCTCCGATGATCTGACGAACTCCCGGGAGATCCGGCACGTCGGCCTCTACGTGGGCGGCGGTTATATGATCAACGCGCCCTATACCGGGGCCGTGATCCGCTTCGACAAGATCGACACTCCCGACTACTTCGGGGCGACGCGGGTGACGAAGGACGGGGCGGAAGCGCTCCCGACCCCGCCCCCGGGTGGCGACTCCGCGTAATGCTCAGGCCCTGAGCTGCGACGATGAGTCACTCTTCGGTAACGTTGCGGTGATCATCCGGTGGAGAGTGGAACGGGCGTCCGGGAACGGGCGTTCCATGGGTACGCAGGACCGATCGCGGGGGGCGAAGGGGCGCACACCGGCGTGCGCCCGCAGGGGACGAGGCAAGGGCAAGGGGCCGCATCACCATGGCTGCACTCGCGACGGGCGGGCCGAACCCCGATGTAAGCCTGCTCCAGGGAATCAACGGACTCACCGCCCACACACCCGCCTGGCTCGACCGGGCCGTGGCCCTCGCCGGGGAGTACGGCATCCTCCTCGCCCTGGTCCTGCTCGTGTTGTGGTGCTGGCGCGGCATCAGGCGCCAGGGCGGCGGGGCCGCGGTGGAATCGCTCGCCGGCCTGGTCTGGACCCCGCTCGCGGCCGGGATCGCCCTGCTCGTCAACATGCCCCTGCGGGAATTCGTGGGCAGGCGGCGGCCGTTCGAGCAGCACGAAGGGCTGGAGGTGCTGCTGCCCGGGCAGAGCGGCCACTCCTTCGTCAGCGACCACGCCACCCTCGCCATGGCCCTCGCCGTCGGCATCTTCCTCGCCCACCGCAGGCTCGGCCTGATCGGCATCGGTCTGGCCCTCCTCGAAGGCTTCTGCCGGGTCTACTCCGGGGTCCACTACCCCACCGACGTCATCGGCGGCCTCGCCCTCGGCACCGCCGTCGTCCTGCTGCTCGCCCCGCTCGCCATGGCCCTGCTCACCCCGCTGGTCCGCGCCCTCGCCCGGTCCCCGCGGCTCGGCCGCCTGGTGCGCTCCCGCCGCTCCCTCCAACCGCTCGTGCTGGACCTGCCCCGGCCCGGCGCCGACCGCACCGAGGGCTTCGGCGACCGCGACCTCGCCGCCTGACCGCCGTGACTTCGCCGCCTGACCGCCGCCGCACCCCCGACCGGCGGACCTCAGCCGCGGACGTAGAGCAGCAGGGCCGTCACCAGGCACAGGGCGGCCGTCCCGAAGCAGGCCCGCACCGCCGCCCGGCCACCGCGCCCCGGCCGCCCGCTCAGGACCCGCCGCCCTGTTCCCGGGCGTCCCGCCGGTAGCGGGAGCGCAGCCACAGCCCGGTCGCCGCCGCCGCGGCCCCGGTGGTCCCGATCGCCAGGGCCACGTCACCCGGCCCGTCCGCGGTCCCCACCGGCCGGTGCGCGGGCGGCCGTCCCGGCCTGCTGCCCGGCCGCGTGCTCGGCGGTGCCTGCGGACGCGCCTGCGCCCGGCCTCGCGCCCGGGCCCCCGCACCGGCCGACACCGGCGCGGGCTGCCGCAGGCACGGCTTGCCGCCCGCCTTGCCCACCGGGCGCCCCGAGGGCTTCTGCGCCCCGAACGCCGGCAGCGGTGCCAGCGCGAACAGGACGGTCCACGCGAGTACGGCGCTCCGCAGTGCTGTGCCACCTGGTGCTGGTCCTGGCATGGGCTCCGCCCTGTAGAGAAGGTCCCCCTCCTCTCCAGGGCACCCGGCCCGCGGCCCGGCGGCCACCCGGGCGGGCCGTACGGGCGAGCCGGCGGCCCCGCCCGCGACCCCCGGCACTGTGCCGCCCGGGGCCGGACATCGAGCGCGGGCGGCCGGGCGCCAGGGCGGCAGGTGTCGGCGACCGGCGGCGGATGTCGGGCGCCGGGCGGGCGCCTCGGGGCGGTCTACGCCCCGCCGGGGTGGTGGGCCTCGGCGTCCTTGCGGGCCAGGTCCCGGGAGCGGCGGGCCGGACCGCGCCAGCCGCAGCTGCACCGCGCCGTACAGAAGGAGCCCCGCTCGGCGGTGCTCGTCACGTGACCGGGCCCCGGGGGCTCCGGGGCGGCGTCGGAGGGGGAGTTGGCGGAGGTGCCGGAGACCGCGGGCGGGGCGGCCGGGAGGCCGGGCGGTGCGGCGGGGGCCGGAGGGGCCGGGGGAGCGGAGGGAGCGCGCGGGGACGGCGCGGAAGGGGGCGCGGTGGTGTGCGTGTCCACGGCTCCACGGTACCCGCCCCGGAGGGCCCCGCCGAGCCGTGACGGCGGCCCCCCGGAGTCGTTATCCGGGGCGGGTGGGGGCCTCGGGCAAGAAGCGTTCATGCGTTGGGGGTTGGCAGGCGATGGTGGTGCAGGGGCACAGGGGCCGGTACGGGGCGTGGGTCGTCACCGCGGCCGTACTGGGGGTGGCGGGGACGACCGGCTGCGGGGCGGAGGCGACGACACCCCCGGACGGCACGGCGGCGGTGCGGAACGCGGCCGACGTCCTCGCGCGGACCGGCACCGCCCGGGCCCGTACGGCGATGGAGATGGCCACCGGGGGCACCCGGGTCACCATCCGGGGCGAGGGCGGGGTGGACTTCCGGAACCGGCTCGGGCAGCTGCTGGTCATGCTGCCCGCCGACGTCACCGGGAAGGCCGGGCACCGGCCCATCACCGAGCTGCTGGCCCCCGGGGCCCTCTACATGAAGAACCGGGGCGCGGGCGTGCCCGCCGACAAGTGGGTGCGGGTGGACACGACCTCGCTCTCCGACGGCAACCTCGTCACCGGCGGGGCCACCGACCCGCTGACCGCCGCCGAGCTGCTGCGCGCGGCCTCCGGGGTGACGTACGTGGGCGAGACCGAGCTGGCGGGCACCAAGGTCCGGCACTACCGCGGGACCACCGACCTGGGCCGTGCGGCCCGCAGCGCCGCCCCGCACGCGAGGGCCGCGCTCCAGGCGGCGGCGAAAGGGTTCGCCAAGGACACGGTGCCCTTCGACGCCTACCTCGACGAGGACGGGCGGCTGCGGAAGGTACGACACCGTTTCAGCTACGTGAACAATGGCGTGATCGATGTCTCGTCCACCACGCTGCTCTTCGGGTTCGGCACCCCGGTGACCGTGCGATTGCCACCGGAGAAGGACATTTACGCGGGGAAGATCGCGGGTTGACGGCTCGCGGGCCGTCCGACCGTCCGGGCGGGTAGCCGGAAATGGTCCATCCGTGTCATGCGGGGCCGGGGCCGGTCTCCCTAGGCTGGCTCCGGACCCCGCGGTGGCCCGCCGCGGATCCCGACGGCGGCAGAGAGAGGCGGTGCGCGTGACCCCGGCAGCAGCCCTGGCCGTCCACGACCTCGTGGCCCTCGCCGAGATCGAACTGTGCGGGGAGCTGATCATCGCGGCCTCGGCGGCGGACGAGGACCGGCTCAGCCCGGAACGCATCGACGAGGTCCTGCTCTCCCGGGGGACCTGAGCGCCCGGCACCCGGTCCACCCGGCATCCGGTCCACCGTGCGCCCGATCCGCGCCGGTCCGGCACCGGTCCCCGCACCGCCACCGGCCACCGCGGTCGGCCCGTGCTCAGGTGCGGAGCAGGCGGGCGATGGCCTTGGTGGCCTCCTCGACCTTCGCGTCGATCTCGTCCCCGCCCTTCACGGCGGCGTCCGCCACGCAGTGCCGCAGGTGCTCCTCCAGCAGCTGGAGCGCGAAGGACTGGAGGGCCTTCGTACTGGCCGAAACCTGCGTGAGTATGTCGATGCAGTAGACGTCCTCGTCGACCAGCCTCTGGAGCCCGCGGATCTGGCCCTCGATGCGCCGGAGCCGCTTCAGGTGCTCGTCCTTGCGGTGGTGGTAGCCGTGCACGGGGCCGGGCTCCTCACCGGGCACGTGACCGGCGGTTTCCGCCTCGGTGGTGGTCATGCGTCCTCCCGTGGTGACACGAGGGGACATACCCCTCATGGGTATAGGGTACCGGCCCGCGACCCGCCGGGCGGGGTTCGCGACCCCTCACTCTGCCCCACGGGCGACACGTGGAGGACACTGGGCAACGGCCGGTTAGCCGTGGCCGGAGGATGCGCCTAGCATCAGCGTGACCGAATCCGATGCACCCCGAGGACCTCACGTGCGATTTCGTCTGACCCCCAGGGAGACGAGCTTCTACGACATGTTCGCCGCATCCGCGGACAACATCGTCACGGGCTCCAAGCTCCTGATGGAACTGCTCGGAGCGGACGCGTCCGCCCGGGCCGAGATCGCGGAACGGATGCGGGCGGCGGAGCACGCGGGCGACGACGCCACCCACGCGATCTTCCACCAGCTGAACTCCTCGTTCATCACGCCGTTCGACCGTGAGGACATCTACTCCCTCGCGTCCTCGCTCGACGACATCATGGACTTCATGGAGGAGGCCGTCGACCTGGTCGTCCTCTACAACATCGAGGAACTGCCCAAGGGCGTCGAGCAGCAGATCGAGGTCCTGGCGCGGGCCGCCGAGCTGACCGCGGAGGCCATGCCGCACCTGCGCACCATGGAGAACCTCACCGAGTACTGGATCGAGGTCAACCGTCTGGAGAACCAGGCCGACCAGATCCACCGCAAGCTGCTGGCCCACCTCTTCAACGGCAAGTACGACGCCATCGAGGTGCTCAAGCTCAAGCAGGTCGTGGACGTGCTGGAGGAGGCCGCGGACGCCTTCGAACACGTCGCCAACACGGTGGAGACCATCGCGGTCAAGGAGTCCTGAACCTCGTGGACACCTTTGCGCTGATCGTGACCATCGGCGTCGCGCTCGGCTTCACCTACACCAACGGTTTCCACGACTCCGCCAACGCCATCGCCACCTCGGTGTCCACCCGGGCCCTGACCCCGCGGGCCGCGCTGGCGATGGCCGCCGTGATGAACCTCGCGGGCGCCTTCCTGGGCAGCGGGGTCGCCAAGACCGTCAGCGAGGGGCTCATCGAGACCCCGCACGGCAACCGTGGCATGTGGATCCTCTTCGCCGCCCTGGTCGGCGCCATCGTCTGGAACCTGATCACCTGGTACTTCGGGCTGCCCTCGTCCTCCTCCCACGCGCTGTTCGGCGGCATGGTGGGAGCGGCGCTCGCGGGCGGCACCGACGTGATCTGGTCCGGGGTGGTCGAGAAGGTCGTCATCCCGATGTTCGTCTCCCCGGTGGTCGGCCTCGTGGCCGGTTACCTGGTGATGGTCTGCATCCTGTGGATGTTCCGCAACGCCAACCCGCACCGCGCCAAGCGGGGCTTCCGCATCGCCCAGACCGTCTCGGCGGCCGGCATGGCCCTCGGCCACGGCCTCCAGGACGCGCAGAAGACCATGGGCATCGTGGTGATGGCCCTGGTCATCGCCGACGTCGAGGGTCCCGGGGACCCGATCCCGGTGTGGGTCAAGATCTCCTGCGCGGTGATGCTGTCCCTCGGCACGTACGCGGGCGGCTGGCGCATCATGCGCACCCTGGGCCGGAAGATCATCGAGCTGGACCCGCCGCAGGGCTTCGCCGCGGAGACCACGGGCGCCTCGATCATGTTCGGCTCGGCCTTCCTCTTCCACGCGCCCATCTCCACCACCCACGTGATCACCTCGGCGATCATGGGCGTGGGCGCCACCAAGCGGGTGAACGCGGTCCGCTGGGGCGTGGCGAAGAACATCATCCTGGGCTGGTTCATCACGATGCCGGCGGCCGCTCTGGTGGCGGCGTTGTGCTTCTGGGTCGTGAACCTGGCGTTCGTCTGACGCGGCTTCCTGCCGGGGGTCCGGGGGTCGTCCCCCGGGTGGTCGCAGCATCACGATGCCGGCGGCCGCTCTGGTGGCGGCGTTGTGCTTCTGGGTCGTGAACCTGGCGTTCGTCTGACGCGGCTTCCTGCCGGGGGTCCGGGGG
>NZ_JBEOSD010000071.1:21278-38265 GCF_040302735.1 Streptomyces sp. NPDC097619
GGTCGTCCCCCGGGTGGTCGCAGCATCACGATGCCGGCGGCCGCTCTGGTGGCGGCGTTGTGCTTCCGGGTCGTGAACCTGGCGTTCGTCCGACGTCGCTGCTGAGATTCCGGTCTCCGAAGGCCCCTGTACGTCGTACAGGGGCCTTCGTGCTGCCCGGTGGATCCCCCGGTGCCCCCGGGCCGGGAACGGCTCCCGACGGGTCCTGTACGGCGTACGGGCGGCCTCCCGGGGCACGCGCCGTGAACGGAGCCCGAACGTGAACGGGGCCCGCCCCCTTCCCAGGGGGCGGGCCCTTCGCCTTGCGGTGGCACCGCCATGCAGCACCGCAGGACGTCTTGCTTCCGCCGCGGTCTACCCGAAGCGGCCCGAGATGTAGTCCTCGGTGGCCTGGACGGACGGGTTCGAGAAGATCCGGTCCGTGTCGTCGATCTCGATGAGCTTGCCGGGCTGGCCGACCGCGGCCAGGTTGAAGAAGGCGGTGCGGTCGGAGACGCGGGCGGCCTGCTGCATGTTGTGCGTCACGATGACGATCGTGAACTGCTCCTTCAGCTCCCCGATCAGGTCCTCGATGGCGAGGGTGGAGATCGGGTCGAGGGCGGAGCAGGGCTCGTCCATCAGCAGGACCTGCGGCTCGACCGCGATGGCGCGGGCGATGCAGAGGCGCTGCTGCTGGCCGCCGGAGAGGCCGGATCCGGGCTTGTTCAGGCGGTCCTTGACCTCGTTCCAGAGGTTGGCGCCCTTGAGGGACTTCTCGACGACGTCCGCGAGCTCGCTCTTCTTGACGTTGCCGTTCAGGCGCAGGCCCGCCGCCACGTTGTCGAAGATCGACATGGTGGGGAAGGGGTTGGGGCGCTGGAAGACCATGCCCACGGTGCGGCGGACCGAGACCGGGTCCACGCCGGCGCCGTACAGGTTCTCGTCGTCCAGGAGGACCTTGCCCTCGACGCGGCCGCCGGGGGTGACCTCGTGCATGCGGTTGAGGGTCCGCAGGAAGGTGGACTTGCCGCAGCCGGAGGGGCCGATGAAGGCCGTCACGGAGCGGGGCTCGACGGTCATCGAGATGTCGTCGATGGCCTTGTGGGTGCCGTAGAAGGCGGAGAGACCGGAGACGTCGATGCGCTTGGCCATGTGAATCACTGCTTCTTTCTACCGGCCGCCGTTGCCCGGGGCCGCACGTCAGATGCCTTAGCGGCCGGTCTTCGGGGCCTTCCAGCGGGCGATGCCGCGGGCCACCAGGTTGAGGATCATGACGAAGGCGATCAGGACGAGCGCCGCCGCCCAGGCGCGGTCGAAGGAGTCTTCACTTCCGACCTTGTACTGCTCCCAGATGTAGAGGGGGAGCGAGGACTGGGCACCCTGGAAGGGGTTGTCGTTGATCAGCGGGTTGCCGAAGACCAGCAGCATGATCGGGGCGGTCTCGCCGGCGATGCGGGCCACGGCCAGCATGACGCCGGTGGAGATGCCGCCGATCGCGGTGGGGAGCACGACCTTGAGGATCGTGCGCCACTTCGGGACGCCGAGGGCGAGGCTGGCCTCGCGCAGCTCGTTCGGGACGAGCTTGAGCATCTCCTCGGTGGAGCGGACCACGACGGGCATCATCAGGATCGACAGGGCGAGGGAGCCGGCGAAGCCGGAGGGGCCCTGTTCCAGCATCAGCGTCCAGGTCGTGAGGATGAAGAGTCCCGCGACGATGGAGGGGATGCCGGTCATGACGTCGACGAAGAACGTGACGGCCTTGGCGAGCTTGCCCTTGCCGTACTCGACCAGGTAGACGGCGGTCAGCAGGCCGATGGGGGCGGCGATGAGGGTGGCCAGCAGCACCTGCTCGATGGTGCCGAGCAGGGCGTGGTAGACGCCGCCGCCGGGGGCGAAGCCGGCGACGCCGGCCATCGAGTGGGTGAGGAAGTAGCCGTCGAGGACCTCGATGCCGCGGTCGATGGTGACCCCGAGCAGGGAGAGCAGCGGGACCACGGCGAGGACGAAGGACACCCAGATCACCGAGGTGGCGACGCGGTCCTTGGCCTGGCGGCGGTTCTCGACGATGGAGCTGGCCGTGTAGGTGATCACCACGAAGAGTGCGGCGGCGATCAGACCCCACTGGATCCGGCTCTCCAGGCCCGTGACGGCGCCGATGCCGATGCCGAGGGCGACCGAGACGGCGGCGATGCCGGCCGGGGCCCAGCGGGGCAGGCCACCGCGGGTGAGGGTGCTGGGGGCGGACTTGCGCGGCCGTACGGGGCGCTGGTCCTGCAGTGCGTGGCTCATCAGGCGTTCGCCCCCGAGTACTCCTTGCGGCGCGCGATGATCATGCGAGCGGCGCCGTTGACCAGCAGGGTGAGCAGGAAGAGGACCAGGCCGGAGGCGATCAGGGCGTCCCGGCCGAACTCGTTGGCCTCGTCGAACTTCGCGGCGATGTTCTGCGCGAAGGTGCCGCCGCCCGGGTCGAGCAGGTGGCCGGAGATCAGGAAGCTCGGGGAGAGGACGGTGGCGACGGCCATGGTCTCGCCGAGGGCGCGGCCGAGGCCGAGCATGGAGGCGGAGATGACGCCGGAGCGGCCGAAGGGCAGCACCGACATGCGGATGACCTCCCAGCGGGTGGCGCCGAGGGCCAGGGCGGCCTCTTCGTTCATGCGCGGTACCTGGAGGAAGACCTCGCGGCTGACGCTGGTCACGATCGGCAGGATCATGATCGCGAGCAGGATGCCGACGGTGAACAGGGAGCGGTCGACGCCCACCTGGGTCTTGTCGAACAGGTACGTGAAGCTGAGGTACTGGTCCAGCCAGGAGGTGAGCCCGCCCAGGTACGGGACCAGGAAGAGGGCGCCCCAGATGCCGTAGACGATGGACGGCACGGCGGCCAGCAGGTCCACCACGTACGCGAGCGGCGAGGCCAGCTTGCGCGGGGCGTAGTGGGAGATGAAGAGGGCGATGCCGACGGCGACCGGGACCGCGATGACCATCGCGATGATCGAGCTGACGACGGTGCCGTAGAGCAGGACGGCGATGCCGAAGACGGGGGGTTCGCCGGTGGCGTTCCAGTCGAAGGTGGTGAGGAAGTTGCCCTCGTTCTTCGACAGGGCCAGCACGGCGCGGAAGGTGAGGAACACGGCGATGGACGCCATGATCGCCAGGAGGAGGATCCCGGAGCCCTTGGAGAGCCCGGAGAAGATCTTGTCTCCGGCGCGGCCGGTGGAGGCGCTGCCGCGGGGTGGTGCGGCGGGCGCCGTTTCTATCTGGGTGCGTGTGGTGGAAGCCATGGTCTTTCCGGTCTGTGTGGGGGGTGGAGCCCCCTGGCGGCGGTGCACCGGATGGGTCCCGGAGGGGGGTGTTCAGGTCCCCTGCGGGAGTGGGTCGGGGGCCGGTCCGCCCGGACGGGGGCGGACCGGCCTCCTGGTCCCTCGTTAGGACAGCGAGGCGATGACCTCGCGGACCTTGGCGTTGATCTCGGCCGGGATGGGCGCGTAGCCCTTCTCGGAGAGGAGCTTCTGGCCGGCGTCGCCGGCCGTGTAGTTCAGGAAGGACTTGACGGTCGGGAGCGTCTCGGCCTTGTTGCCCTTGTCGCAGACGACCTCGTAGGTCACCAGGACCAGCGGGTAGGCGCCCTCGGCCTTGGTGGCGTAGTCGAGCTTCAGGGCCAGGTCCTTGCCGGTGCCCTCGATCTTGGCGGCGGCGATGGCCTTGGAGGCGTTCTCCGAGGTGGCGGCGACCGGGGCGGCGGCACCGGTGTTGACGTCCACCGTCTTGATGCCCTGCGAGCTGGCGTAGGAGAGCTCGAAGTAGCCGATCGCGCCGTCGACCTGCTTGACCTGGGCGGCGACGCCCGCGGAGCCGGAGGCGGCCTGGCCACCGGGGGCCGGCCACTTCTTCTCGGCCTCGTACGGCCAGTCCTTCTCGGCGGTCTTCGAGAGGTACTTGCCGAGGTTCTGGGTGGTGCCCGAGTCCTCGGAGCGGTGGAAGGCCTGGATGGCGGTGGAGGGCAGCTTCACGCCGGGGTTGAGCTTGGCGATGGCCGCGTCGTCCCACTTCTTGATCTTGTCGTTGAAGATCTTGGCGAGGGTGGGGGCGTCGAGGGTGAGCTTGTCCACGCCGGAGACGTTGAAGCCGATGGCGATCGGGCCGCCGACCATCGGCAGGTTGATGCCCTGGCCGCCGGTGCAGATCTTCTTCGAGTCCTCGACCTCCTTCGGCTTCAGGGCCGAGTCCGAACCGGCGAAGCCGACGGTGCCCTGGTTGAAGGCGACGATGCCCTCGCCGGAGGAGGAGGACTTGTAGTTGACCTGGACGCCGGGGCAGGTGGCCATGTAGCCGTTCACCCACAGGTCCATGGCGTTCTTCTGCGCGGAGGAGCCGGAGGCCAGCAGCTGGCCCTTGGCGCCCTCACAGGCCTTCGCGTCACCCGTGGGGGCGGCGGCGTTGCTGCTGCCGTCCTTGTTCGGGGTGGTGTTGTCGTCGGAGCCGCACGCCGTGAGGACCAGGGCGCCGGACACGACGAGGGCCCCGAGGGCGGAGGCACGAAGCCGGTTCTTGCGCTGAAGCTTCACTTTCGGGTGTTCCTTCCAGGAGCCGCCGGTCGCGTTGTCGTGGGCGGCGTGCGAAGAGGACTGCGTCTGAGTGATCAGGGCTCGGTGCGCCCGTCATGGCCCACTGGGGGGCCGCGGTGCACCTCGCACGATCGAAATTAGGCAGATCAGGTGAAGCGGTCGACCGGTGTGAGTGAACGGACGGTGAACCGTGGCGGACGGCATGGTGCGGTACCGGCGGGTCCGCCGGAAGTGCGCCGGGGTGCCCGTACAGCCCCCGCGAGCTGCGGGAACGGCCCGGAACCCGGTGCTGCCGGGGTGGAGGCGGGGTGTGCGCCCGCGCGGAGCCGGCCGGGTGGGGGCGTGGTGGTGACGGCGGGGTGAGCGGAGCGGGGCAGCGGGCCGGGGCGTCGGTTTCCGGCCGGCCCGGCCGGCCCGGCGGGCGCGCGGGCCCCGCGGCGGCCGGTCGGGTCGGCTGGGGCGCGGGTGCCGGGGTGGTGTGGCGGCGCCGCGCGGCGGGTGCGGCGCCGCGGGTACGGGCCCGGGTCAGGGGTGCGGCAGCAGCGGCAGGGCGCGGGCGAGGAGCTCGCGGTCGTGGGGGTGGGTGAGGAGCGCGGCCGCGGCGGCGGGGGCCGACCAGCGGATCTCGTCCACCTCGTCCGAGGGGGTGAAGGTGCCGCCCAGGGCCTCGGCCGTCCAGTAGTGGACGGTCTTGGGCAGGCCGCCGACCGGGTAGCGGACCGTGGGCAGGGCGGCCCCGGGGGCGCAGCGCTGTCCGGTCTCCTCCAGGACCTCGCGGACGGCCGCGGCGGCGGCGGTCTCCCGCTTCTTCACCTTGCCCTTGGGGTGGGACCAGTCGTCGTAGCGGGGCCGGTGGACCAGGCAGACCTCGATGCCGCCGTCCCGGGGGGAGCGGCGCCAGAGCACGCAGCCGGCGGCGACCAGGGGGCGCGGGCCGCCGGGGCCGCCCGCGCCGGTCCGGGAGGCGGGGTGGGTGCCGGCGGGGCGGTCCGGGAGGTCGCCCGGTCGGTCGGGGTCGTCGCCGGTCATCCGGGGCCGCCGCCCGCGGGGACCGCCGCGCGCAGCCAGATGCGCTGGAAGTCGAAGCGGGCGGCCTCGACCTCGTGGCGCTGGTCGGCGTGGAGCACGCCGAGGGTGTAGGCGGTGGCGGGGGCGATCCGCGGGGTGCGGGCGGCGGTGGCGGAGGCCGCGGCGGCCGCGGAGGCGTCGCGGTGCCGGTCCAGGGCCTCGCCGGCGGCGGTGAGCCGGGCCAGCAGGTCCGGCGGGCCGGCGAGGGTCTCCTGGGCGTAGCGGTGCACGCGCAGGAGGGAGCGGACCCGGTGCCAGGGGGCGTCCTGCTGTTCGTCCTCGACGAGGGCCTCGGCGTTGTAGGGGTGCGCGGCGCGGAGCAGGGGCAGGTCGCCGACGGCGGTGGTGAGGCGGTCGGTGGTGAGGGCGGCGAGGGGGACGAGTACGGAGTCGGTGCGTCCGGCGGCGGCGATCGGGTCGAGGGGGACCTCGGAGGCCAGGACGGCCACGGCGTCGGCGACGGCGTGGAAGCGGGCGGAGCCGAGGGCCTGGAGGGTGGCCGAGTGGGAGCGGGTCCGGGCCAGGGTGAGCTGGCGTTCGAGCAGGGCGCCGGCCCGCGCCGGGCCCACGGTCAGGGCGGACCGGCCGGTGCCCGCGCGCTGGCCGGGCACCTCGGGGCCGCCGGACAGCCGGTGCAGGGCGTCCAGCAGCCGGCCGAGCAGGGCTCCGTGGGCGTGCTCGGCGGCGAGGGTGGTGGAGAGCCAGGTCAGCTCGGTGCGCAGGGAGTCCGCCCAGGGCTGGTCGGTGACCGGGCGGAAGGTGGTGAGGGAGGCGCAGATGCGGCGGGCGGCGCCGCGCAGGGCCAGGGCGGCCCCGGCGGCTTCCGCGGCGTCCGGTCCGCTCTCCTCGTGCAGTCTCAGACCGCGGAGGAAGGCGGTCGCCTGGGCGCGCAGGTACGCGCCCAGGACGTCACCGGCACAGGGGTCATGGTTTGGCTGAGCCACGCCGGCGCCTCCGGGCGTCTATGAGCATCTCCTGTACGTGCCGCAGCGGCTGGCCTTCGGGGTCGGTGCTGTGTCGGGTCCACTCGCCGTCGGGGCCGAGGTGCCAGGAGGAGCTGGCGTCGGACATGCCGGTTTCCAGCAGCCGGTCGAGGGCGGCGCGGTGGGCGGGGTCGGTGACCCGGACCAGGGCTTCGATGCGGCGGTCGAGGTTGCGGTGCATCATGTCGGCGCTGCCGAGCCAGATCTCGGGTTCGCCGCCGTTGCCGAAGGCGAAGAGCCGGGAGTGTTCCAGGAAGCGGCCGAGGACGGAGCGGACCCGGATGTTCTCGGAGAGTCCGGCGACCCCGGGGCGGATGGCGCAGATGCCGCGGACCCAGATGTCCACGGGGACGCCGGCCTGGGAGGCCCGGTAGAGCGCGTCGATGAGGGCCTCGTCCACGATCGAGTTGACCTTGATGCGGACGTAGGCGGGGCGGCCGGCCCGGTGGTGGGCGGCCTCCTTGTTGATGCGGGAGATCAGGCCGTCCCGGAGGGACTTGGGGGCGACGAGCAGGCGCCGGTAGGTCTCGCGGCGGGAGTAGCCGGAGAGCCGGTTGAAGAGGTCGGAGAGGTCCGCGCCGACCTGGGGGTCGGCGGTGAGCAGGCCGAGGTCCTCGTAGAGGCGTGCCGTCTTGGGGTGGTAGTTGCCGGTGCCGACGTGGCTGTAGCGGCGCAGGGTCTCGCCCTCCTGGCGGACCACGAGCGACAGCTTGCAGTGGGTCTTGAGGCCGACGAGGCCGTAGACCACGTGGCAGCCGGCCTCTTCGAGCTTGCGGGCCCACTTGATGTTGGCCTGTTCGTCGAAGCGGGCCTTGATCTCGACGAGGACGAGGACCTGCTTGCCGGACTCGGCGGCGTCGATGAGGGCGTCCACTATCGGGGAGTCGCCGGAGGTGCGGTAGAGGGTCTGCTTGATGGCGAGGACGTCGGGGTCCGCGGCCGCCTGCTCCAGGAAGGCCTGCACCGAGGTGGAGAAGCTGTCGTAGGGGTGGTGCAGGAGGACGTCGCGCTCGCGCAGGGCGGCGAAGATGTCGGGGGCGGAGGCGGACTCCACCTCGGCGAGGTCGCGGTGGGTGCCGGCCACGAACTTGGGGTACTTGAGCTCGGGCCGGTCCAGGGAGGCGATCCCGAAGAGGCCGGTGAGGTCCAGGGGGCCGGGCAGCGGGTAGACCTCGGCGGGGCTGACGTTGAGCTCCTGCACCAGCAGGTCCAGGACGCCGGGGTCGATGGACTCCTCGACCTCCAGGCGGACCGGCGGGCCGAAGCGGCGCCGCATGAGCTCCTTCTCCAGGGCCTGGAGGAGGTTCTCGGCGTCGTCCTCCTCGACTTCCAGGTCCTCGTTGCGGGTGACCCGGAAGGTGTGGTGCGCGAGCACCTCCATGCCGGGGAACAGCTCCTCCAGGTGGGCGGCGATGACGTCCTCCAGCGGGACGTAGCGCTGCGGGGAGGCTTCGAGGAAGCGGTTGAGGAGCGGGGGGACCTTGACGCGCGCGAAGTGCCGGTGCCCGCTGACGGGGTTGCGGACGACCACGGCGAGGTTCAGGGAGAGCCCGGAGATGTACGGGAAGGGGTGCGCGGGGTCCACGGCCAGCGGGGTGAGCACCGGGAAGATCCGGTTGCGGAACAGGGTGAAGAGGCGGGCCTGCTCCTTCTCGGTGAGCTCGGGCCAGCGGGTCAGCTCGATGCCCTCTTCGGCGAGCGCCGGGGAGACGTCGTGCTGGTAGCAGGCGGCGTGCCGGGCCATCAGCTCGCGGGAGCGGGTCCAGATCTGTTCCAGCACCTCGCGGGGCTGGAGTCCGGAGGCGGAGCGGGTGGCGACGCCGGTGGCTATGCGGCGCTTCAGGCCCGCGACGCGGACCATGAAGAACTCGTCGAGGTTGCTGGCGAAAATCGCGAGGAAGTTAGCCCGTTCGAGGAGCGGGGTGGTCGGATCCTCGGCCAGTTCGAGCACACGTTCGTTGAAGGCGAGCCAGCTGCGTTCGCGGTCGAGGAAGCGTCCGGAGGGCAGTTCACCGGCCGCGGCGTCCTCGTCGTAGGCGTCGAGGTCGGCGTCGAGGTCGGGTTCCAGGTCGACGATGCCCGCCGCCACCGAATGCGGCCGGTGCGCGGCGATGGAACCGACGGAGGGCTGGACGTGTTGGACGGGGACCTCGGCGCTGCTCTGCTGGCTCATACCTCCATTCTTCCGCGCACGCGGCAGTACAGGCGCGCCGGATTTCCCGGCGGTCAGCCGGAGTGCCGGGCGAGAGGAGGAAGGGACCGCGGGCTGCATGTGCGCGAGCGTGGCAAGCGTGCATTAATGCGTGGTTAATGGCGCGTGGCATCCAGGGAGCCGGGCTCCCAAGGGGTGACCTTTTCGTGTCCTCAACGGAACACGCCCCGTGCCGACCTGGGCTTTTCGCGCTGGACGGGTGACCGTTCCCCCGGGCCGCGGCCCGGGGCTTACGGGCGGCTTACACGCTTCTGTCGGGGTTCTCAGGGCAGGCTCAGGAAGCTCTCATGATCGGGACGCAGAGTCGTACCCATGACCGACAGCCACCGCCGCGACGGCGCCCCGCAGGAGAACCAGCAGAGCCCGAACCCGCCGCACAGCCCCTGGGGCGAGCAGTGGGAGCGCGGGCGTGAGCGCCTCGCCCGTGACGCGGCCGCGGCCCCCGCGCCGGACGGTGCCGCCGGTCCGTATCCGGGCCAGGGGGATGTTTCACGTGAAACGTACCCCGGGGCCGCCGGCCCGGCGGCCCCCGCGGGCGCCGGTTACCCGCCGCCCCCGCCTCACCCGCCCCGGGACCCGTGGAGCGCCCCCGGCTACCACGAGGCCCACTCCCCCCAGGACGGCGGGGGCGCGGGCCGGGACCTCGGCAACGGCGCGGCCTTCGAGCCCGCCCCGGCCGGTGGTCCGGCCCGCGCCGCCCGCGCCAAGCGGCCGGTGGCCCTGCTCGCGGCGGTGGCCCTGGCCGCCGCCGTGATCGGCGGGGCCACGGCGGCCGGAGTCGAGCAGCTCTTCGGCGAGCGGAGCGGCTCCGGCGGTGGCTTCCCGGGGACCAACGTCTCCCAGACCTCGACGAACACGGTGGCCGGGGTGGCCGAGGAGGTCAGCCCCTCCGTGGTCCGCATCGACATCAAGAAGTCGGGCGGCACCGGCACCGGCTCCGGGATCGTGATCACCAAGGACGGCGAGGTCGTCACCAACAACCACGTCATCGACGGGGCCTCCGAGATCCAGGTGACCCTCGCCGACGGCAAGAAGTACGCGGCCAAGGTGGTCGGCACCGACCCGGCCAAGGACCTGGCCCTGATCAAGCTGGAGGGGGCGAGCGGGCTGAAGGCGGCCAAGCTCGGTGACTCCGGCTCGGTCAAGGTGGGCGAGCAGGTCGTGGCCATCGGCTCCCCGGACCGACTGACCGGCACCGTCACCAGCGGCATCGTCTCGGCCCTCGACCGCGAGGTCAGCGTGCCGAAGTCCGACGGCGGCGGGCAGCAGCAGCAACAGCAGCAGTCCCCCTACGGGGGCGGCGGCTGGCCCTTCTCCTTCGACGGACGCCAGTTCAACGGAGACACCGGCAACGACACCACCTCCTACAAGGCCATCCAGACCGACGCCTCCCTCAACCCCGGCAACTCCGGCGGCGCCCTCATCAACATGAACGGCGAGATCATCGGGATGCCCTCCGCGATCTACTCGCCCTCCTCCGGCGGCGAGGCGGGCAGCGTGGGCCTCGGCTTCGCGATCCCCGTCAACACCATCAAGGCCGACCTGGACCACCTGCGGTCCGGCGGCGACGGCGGCAGCGGGAACGGCTCCTCCCAGGACGGCGGCTCCGGCTCCGGCGACGGGTTCTTCGGAACCGGATTCTGACGGCTCCCGTGCGAGGCTGGGGAACGCCCCCGTACCCCCCGGCCCCGCACGCCCCGGCCGGGGCCGGGAGCCGGACCGTCCCGTCCCCGACCGAGGAAGCCGAGCCGCCGATGACTCCGCCCGAATCCGACCAGCAGCGCATCCTGATCGTCGACGACGAGCCGGCCGTCCGCGAGGCGCTCCGGCGCAGCCTGGCCTTCGAGGGATACGGCACGGAGACCGCGGTGGACGGCTTCGAGGCCCTGGAGAAGGCGGAGGGCTACCGCCCCGACCTGATCGTCCTCGACGTGCAGATGCCCCGCATGGACGGACTCACGGCGGCCCGCCGACTGCGGGCCGCCGGGGTGCGGACCCCCGTGCTGATGCTGACCGCCCGGGACACCGTCGGCGACCGGGTCACCGGACTCGACGCCGGCGCCGACGACTACCTGGTCAAGCCCTTCGAACTGGACGAGCTGTTCGCCCGGATCCGGGCCCTGCTGCGGCGCAGCTCCTACGCGGCCGCCGAGGCCCCCGAGGGCACCCTCACCGGGGACGCCCTCACCTTCGCCGACCTGCGGATGGACCTGGCCACGCGCGAGGTGACCCGCGGCGGCCGGGCCGTGGAGCTCACCCGGACCGAGTTCACCCTGCTGGAGATGTTCCTCGCGCACCCGCGGCAGGTCCTCACCCGCGAGCAGATCCTCAAGACCGTGTGGGGCTTCGACTTCGAGCCCAGCTCCAACTCCCTGGACGTGTACGTGATGTACCTGCGCCGCAAGACCGAGGCGGGCGGCGAACCCCGCCTGGTGCACACCGTGCGCGGGGTGGGCTACGTGCTGCGCGCCGCGGAGAGCGGGGACGCGTGAGCGGGTCCGCCCCCGCCGCCCCCGCCGACCCCGGTCCGGCCGCGGGCGCCCGCACGCCCGCCGGTGGTGGACCCGGGCGCCGCCTGGTGCGGCGGTTCCGGGTGCTGCCGCTGCGCTCCCGGCTGGCCCTGCTCGTCGCGACCGCCGTGGCGGTGGCCGTGGCCGGCGTGGCCGTGGCCTCCTGGGTGATCGTCCGCGCCCAGCTGCGCGAGCAGTTGGACGCCTCGCTGCTCGCCATCAACCCCACCGAGCAGGTGGTGGCCACCCTCAACCAGCAGGGCTGCGCCTCCGGCCCGGCCCGCCCCGGCCTGGAGTTCGCCAACAACCTCAACGCCACCGTGCAGCTCGTCGCCGCCGACGGCTCGCACTGCTGGGTCAGCGGACGCACCACCCTCCCGGTCACCCTGACCGATCGGCAGATCGCCGCCCGGCAGAAGGAGAACGCCGTCCACGACGTGACCACCACCGACGGGGTGGCCATGCGCGTCTACACCTTCGGGGTGCGCACCGACGACCGCAACGGGCAGTTCTTCGCGATGTCCGTGGCCAAGCCGCTCTCCGACATCGACCGACCGCTGTCCACCCTCGCCTGGGTGCTGCTGCTGGTCGGCGGGGTCGGCGTGGTCGGGGCCGGGGCCGCCGGCCTGTGGGTGGCCCGGACCGGCCTGAAGCCGGTGGACGAGCTGACCGGGGCCGTGGAACACATCGCCCGCACCGAGGACCTGACGGTGCGGATCCCCGACGAGGGCGAGGACGAGATCGCCCGGCTCTCCCGCTCCTTCAACCAGATGACGGCCGCCCTGGCCTCCTCCCGCGACCGGCAGGCCCAGCTGATCGCCGACGCCGGCCACGAACTGCGGACCCCGCTGACCTCGCTGCGCACCAACATCGAGCTGCTGGCCCGCAGCGAGGAGACCGGCCGGGCCATCCCGCCCGCCGACCGCCGCGAGCTGCTCGCCTCGGTGAAGGCGCAGATGACGGAGCTGGCCTCGCTGATCGGGGACCTCCAGGAGCTCTCCCGGCCCGAGGCGGCCGGACCCGGCCCGCTCCAGGTGGTGGCGCTGCACGAGATCGCCGGGAACGCCCTGGCGCGGGCCCGGCTGCGCGGTCCGGAGCTGCGGATCACGGCCGAGCTGGAGCCCTGGTACGTCCGATCCGAGCCGACGGCGCTGGAACGGGCCGTGGTCAACGTCCTCGACAACGCGGTGAAGTTCAGCCCGCCGGGCGGCGCGGTCGAGGTGGCCCTGCGCGGCGGCGAGCTGACCGTACGGGACCACGGGCCGGGCATCGCCGAGGAGGACCTGCCGCACGTCTTCGACCGGTTCTGGCGGTCCCCCTCGGCCCGCTCCCTGCCGGGCAGCGGGCTGGGCCTGTCCATCGTGGCCCGCACCGTGGGCCGGGCGGGCGGCACCGCGGAGCTGCGGCCCGCCGAGCCCGGCCCCGGCACGGTGGCCGTGCTCAAGCTGCCGGGGGCCCCGACCCCGCCCCCGGAGGTCCCGGAGGCGAAGGGCGCCTGAGCGGCGGCGCCCGGAGGGCCGCGGCGTCCCGTGGGCCGCCGCGCGCCCACGGCCGGTCGGCGCACGAGCGCCCGCCGCGCGCGACCGGGACGGCGCGCGTCCGCTCAGCGCGCCGTCGGGAACGGGTTGTGCGCGATCAGGGCCTCGGTGAGGCCCGAGCGGGTGGCGGGGAAGTCCATCGGGACCACCCCCAGCCCGGTCCGGCCCGCCATCTCCCCGCCGTTGACGAAGGAGTGCACCTGCGGGTTCAGCCGGTCGGCGTTCCAGCGCGGCGGCATGTAGGCGGCGGTGCTGGTGTGGTTGACGTAGAGGCGACCGGGCTGTTGGACGGCCTTGCGGAAGTGGTTCTCGATCTTGCCCCGCTTGGCGAAGGGTTCGGCGTTCCAGTCGTCCTGGATGTCGAAGTGGGCGCCGTCGCCCCAGCGCAGGCCGGGCAGACCGCCGTTGTCGGCGAGCAGGACCACCTTCCCGCGGGCCTCGCCGAGGGTGGGCAGTCCGGAGCCGATGCGGAACAGCGGGCGCCAGCCGCGGTTGTCGAGGTAGTCGTCGAAGACGGCCCGGAAGGCGGCGTCGCTCTCGCCGGAGTACTCCTGCTTGACCCGCATCAGCACGGTCTCGCCGGGGTGCGCGGCGAGGAAGTTCCAGCAGGAGACGAGGACGTCGCCGAACATCAGGTGCTGGTAGAAGGAGCCGTGGTGGATGGCGAAGGAGCCGCCCGTGAGCCGGCAGCGCACGTCCAGGAAGCGGATGCCCGCGTCGAGCTGCGCGGCGATGCCGACCGTCTGGCAGGCCACGTACAGGCCGCCGTGCAGGGCTCCCGAGTCGTGGGTGCCGGGGATGGTCAGGCGGGGGAGCGGGGTGGCGTCGGGCAGGGCGCCCATCCAGTCCCGTACCCCGGGGACGGCCGCCGCCGCGGGGCGCGCCCCGAGCAGGGCGGTGGCCCCCAGTGCGGTGGTGCCGACGAGAAACGCGCGCCGATCCAGGCCCATGTCCGTCCCCTCATCCCGGCTGTCTCACGGTGCGCACAGTCTGGCGCGGGCATGACACAAATGACTACCCGTCGGTAGGGACTTTCGCGCTCCGGTCCCCCGACCGCCCGACCCCGACCGCCGCGCCCGCATCCCGGCCCGCCGCTCCGCCCGCCCGGGGAACGCCGAAGGGGCGGCGGTCCGTGGTGTGCCACGGTCCGCCGCCCCTCGGGAGCGGTCCCCTCGCGGGGTGCGCGCCCTACTTGACGATGGTGATCCGGTCGGCCGCGGGCGGCGCGATCGGGTTCGCCGGGGTGGAGTGCGCGGCCAGGTAGGCGTTGAACGCGTCCAGGTCGGGCAGGCCCACGAGCTTGTTCTTGTGCTCCTTCAGGACCGTGAAGCCGTCACCGCCGCCCGCGAGGAACTCGTTCATCGCGACCCGGTAGGTGCGCGTCGGGTCGATCGGCAGGCCGTCGAGGCGCACGGAGTCCACCACGATCCGGTCGGCACCGGCGCGGGTCAGGTCCAGGGTGTAGGTGAAGCCCTTGGAGACCTGGAGGATCTTCGGGGCCGGGCCGTTGACCGTGCCGCTGACCTGCTGCTGGAGGGCGGTGATCAGCTGGGCGCCGGTCAGGTCCACCACGTTCATCATGTTGTTGAACGGCTGGACGGTGAAGGCCTCGCCGTAGGTGACGATGCCGTCCTCGGCCTCGTCCCCGCTCTTGGCGTAGGCCAGGTCGGACCGGATGCCGCCCGGGTTCATGATGGCCAGCTGGGCCCCGCCCTTGGCGGCCGGGGCGAGCGCCTCCAGCTGGGCGTCGGCGATCAGGTTGCCCAGCGGCTTCTCGTACGCGGCGGAGCCGCGGCCGGCGATGTCCGCCGAGATGTAGCCCTGCGGGCGGTCGGCGATCGGCTTGGCCAGCTCGTTCCAGCGGCCGATGAGCTCGCTCATGTCGGCGGCCTTGGCCTGGTCGCGGGTGACCACGTGGTTCGCGGACTTCACCGAGGTGCGGACGATGTCCTGGGTCTTGCGGTCGTAGCGCAGGGTGGACTCGGTGTAGAGCCGGCCCAGGGAGGCCGCCGAGGTCACGGTGCGCGGCTTGCCCGCCGGGTCCGGGATGGTGCAGGTGTACGCCTGGTGGGTGTGACCCGTCACCAGCGCGTCGACCTTCGCGTCCACGTTCTTGGCGATGTCGACGATGGCACCGGAGATGCCCGCGCCGCCGCCCGCCGTGTCACAGCTGTCGTTGTACGCGGCCGAGGCGGGCAGGCCGCCCTCGTGGATCAGCGCGACGATCGACTTCACGCCCTGCTTGTTCAGCTCGGCGGCGTACTTGTTGATCGTCTCGACCTCGTCGCCGAACTTCAGGCCCTTGACGCCCTCGGCGGTCACGACGTCCGGAGTGCCCTCCAGGGTCACGCCGATGAAGCCGATCTTGACGCCTTCCTTCTTCCACACCCAGTACGGCTTCATCAGCGGACGCTTGGTCTTGACGTCCGTGACGTTGGCCGCGAGGTACGGGAACTCGGCGCCGGTGAAGGTCTTGCCGTACTCGAAGCAGCCCTCCTTGGGGTGGCAGCCGCCGTACTGCATGCGCAGCAGCTCCTGGCGCCCCTCGTCGAACTCGTGGTTGCCCACGCTGGTGACGTCGAGGTCGAGCTTGTTCAGCGCCTCGATGGTCGGCTCGTCGTGGAACAGGCCCGACAGCATCGGGCTGCCGCCGATCATGTCGCCGGCCGCGGCGGTCACGGAGAACCGCTGCCCCTCGCGGGCCTTGCGCAGGCTCGTCGCGAGGTACTCGACGCCGCCCGCCGGTATGGCCTTGGTGGTGCCGTCGGCCTGACGCTCGGTGACGTTCCCGGAGGAGCCCTGCGGGGGCTCCAGGGTGCCGTGGAAGTCGTTGACGGACAGCAGCTGCACATCCACGTAACGGCCGTGCGCGCTGCCGCCGCCCGAGGTGCCGGTGGGCGCCGCCCCGGCCGGGAGGGCCCCGGCCACCAGGGCGCCCGCGCCCACGGTGACGACGAGGGCGGTGAGGGCCAACTTGCGGTTTCGACGGTGCCGTTGTGGTGTCGCTGACATCAGTTCCCCTTTGCGGACAGCGAACGACTGAGGGTTTCACGTGCTGTTCATGCGGGAACAGCAGCCGCAGCCTATGGTCAACGCGCGTAGCACGACAGGGGGTAACGGGTTACGACCCGGTTGCGGCTGGGGGGCGAGCGGGGCGCCGTAGGCTCGGTGGCATGACTGACTCAGCAGCGGCCCAGGAGCCCGGACGGCAGATCCAGGAGCTCGGCGAACTGACCCAGGAACAGGCCGACGCGGTGCTCGCGCTGATCGAGGACGCCGCACGCACCGACGGCACGCCCGCCGTCTCCGAACAGGGGCGGCTCCAACTGCACGCCGGACAAAGGCCGGGAATCCGGCATTTCCTGCTGTCGGAGCGGGGTCGGCTCGCCGGCTACGCCCAACTGGAGGACACCGACCCGGTGGAGGCCCCGGCCGGGGAGCTGGTCGTCAGCCCCGCGACGCGCGGCCGCGGCCACGGCCGCGCCCTCGGCTCGGCGCTGCTGGCCGCCTCCGGCAAGCGGATCCGGGTCTGGGCGCACGGCGGGAAGTCCGCCGCCCGGCACCTGGCGCAGGTGCTGGGGCTGTCCCTGTTCCGCGAACTGCGCCAGCTGCGCCGTCCGCTGGCGGACGGGCCGGCCGTCCCGGAGCCGGTGCTGCCCGCCGGGGTCACCGTCCGCACCTTCGTGCCCGGGCAGGACGACGCGGCCTGGCTGGCCGTCAACGCCGCCGCCTTCGCCCACCACCCGGAGCAGGGCGCGCTGGTCCAGCGGGACCTGGACGACCGCAAGGCCCAGCCCTGGTTCGACCCGAAGGGCTTCTTCCTCGCGGAGCGGGACGGGACCGTGGTCGGCTTCCACTGGACGAAGGTGCACGCCGAGGAGGGCCTCGGCGAGGTGTACGTGGTGGGCGTGGCCCCGGGGGAGCAGGGCGGTGGCCTGGGCAAGGCGCTGACCGCGGTGGGTCTGCGGCACCTGGAGGCCGAGGGGCTGCCCACGGCCATGCTCTACGTGGACGCCGACAACACCGCGGCCCTCGCGGTGTACGAGCGGCTGGGCTTCACCACGCACGAGGTGGACCTGATGTACCGCACGGAGTCCTGAGCGGTCCCCGCCGCGTGCCCGACGGAGCCCCG
>NZ_JBEOSD010000072.1:0-37227 GCF_040302735.1 Streptomyces sp. NPDC097619
GTCCCGGCCGGGAGCGCCTCCGCGCTCCGCCGCGCCGCCCGCCCCGGCAGCGAGGCCCGGGTGGACGGGCTGCTGGCCCGGCTCACCCTGGACGAGAAGCTCGGCCTCCTGCACGGGGACCGCGATCCGGCGAGCCTCGGCCAGGCCGGGTACCTGCCGGGCGTGCCCCGGCTCGGCATCCCCCCGATCCGGCTGGCCGACGGCCCCGCCGGGGTCCGGGTGGCCCGGCCCGCCACCGCCCTACCCGCCCCCGTGATGCTGGCCTCCGCCTTCGACCCGGACCTGGCCCGCGAGTACGGCCGCACCATCGGCCGCGAGGGCCGCGCCCTCGGCCAGGACGTGCTGCTCTCGCCCATGGTCAACCTGATCCGGACCCCGTACGCGGGCCGTAACTTCGAGACCTTCTCCGAGGACCCGCGGCTCACGGAGGACCTGGTCGCCGAGGTGATCCGGGGCATCCAGGAGGAAGGGCTCATCGCCACCGTCAAGCACTTCGCGCTCAACAACCAGGAGGAGGGCCGCACCTCCGTCGACGTGATCGTCGGGGAACAGGCCCTCCACGAGACGGAACTGCGCGGCTTCGAGGCCGCCGTGGCCGCCGGCGCGGGCTCCGTGATGGGCGCCTACAACAAGGTGGCGGGCGTGCACGCCTGCGAGAGCAAGCCCCTCCTGGAGGACCTGCTGCGGGCCCGCTGGGGCTTCGACGGCTGGGTGATGTCCGACTGGGACGCCACCCACAGCACCGGCCCCGCCCTCGACGCCGGTCTGGACATGGAGATGCCCGCCGGGCGGCACTTCGGACCGGCCCTCAAGAAGGCCGTCACCGCCGGCTCCGTGCCGATGACGGGCGTGGACCGGGCGGTGCGCCGCATCCTCACCACCCTCGACCGCTTCGGCCTCCTCGACGGCGACCCGCCGCCGCGCCCGGCCCGCGACGCCGCCGCCGGGTCCGAGCTGGCCCGCAAGGTGGCCGTGGCCGGGGCGGTCCTGCTCCGCAACGAGAAGGGAACCCTCCCGCTGACCGGCCCGGCGGCCCGCTCCGTGGCCGTGATCGGCCCCACCGGAACGGTCCCCTTCGTCAGCGGCGGCGGCAGCGCCCACGTGGTCCCCGACCGCGCCGCGAGCCCCTACGAGGAGATCCGCGCCCGCGCCGGCAAGGGGGCCCGGGTGACCCGGGCCCTCGGCGAGGACCTGTACGGCCGCCCCATGCCCGGCGGACTGCTCGCCCCGGCGGTGGACCTCGACGAGCGGCAGGTGGCCCCCGGCGCCACCTGGACCTGGGAGGGCACCCTCACCCTGCCCGCGGAGGACGAGTGGACCCTGACGGTCCACTACACCGGAACCCGCCCGGCCGTGCTCCTCGACGGACAGGAACTCTTCCCCGTCCGGGCCGGGGTGGCCGAGTACTTCGCGGGCGGACTGCTCGGCACCGCCCCCGACGGCTCCACCGTGCGGCGGGCCACCGTCCGCCTCAGCCCCGGGGCCCACCGGATCGGGGTCACCGCCCTCGGCGGGGGCACCGGCCAGCGGTTCAGCCTCCGCCACACCACCCGCGCCACCCGCGAGGCCGACCTCACCGAGGCCGTCCGCACCGCACGCGCCGCGCACAGCGTGGTGCTCTTCGCCTACGAGGACGCCACCGAGGGCCGGGACCGGACCACCCTCGCGCTGCCGGGCGGCCAGCAGAAGCTGATCGAGGCCGTCACCGCCGTCAACCCGCGGACCACGGTGGTCCTCAACACCTCCTCCAGCACCACGATGCCCTGGCTGGCGAAGACGGGGGCCGTCCTCCAGATGTACTACCCGGGGCAGGAGGGCGCCGGAGCCACCGCGGCCGTCCTCTTCGGCGACGCCGACCCCGGCGGCCGGCTCACCCAGACCTTCCCGGCTGCCGAACAGCTCCACCCGGTGGCGGGGAACCCGCTGCGCTACCCGGGCGTCGGCGGACGCCAGGAGTACAGCGAAGGGGTGCACGTGGGGCACCGCTGGTACGACGCGCAGCGCGTGGTGCCGCTCTTCCCCTTCGGGCACGGGCTCTCCTACACCTCCTTCGCGTACAGCGCGCCCGTCGTGCGGGCCGAAGGGGACGGGGTCCGCGTGGAGTTCACCGTCCGCAACACCGGCCGCCGGGCCGGGACCGAGGTGGCCCAGGTCTACCTGGGTCCCTCCCCGGACCTCAGGCTGGACCAGCCGATCAGTCAACTGGCCGGGTACCGGCGGCTGGAGCTCAAGGCGGGGGAGTCCCGACGCGTACGGGTGGACCTGGACGCCCGCAGCCTCTCCTCCTGGGACCCGGCCCGACACGGTTGGGTGACCGGCACGGGCGCCCGGACGGTGTCCGTGGGCCGGTCCTCCCGGGAACTGCCGCTCCGGGCCACGGTCGTGGTGCCCGCGGCGGCGGGCGCGGGCCGGGCCGCTCCGGCGGGCGGCTGAGGGCCACCGACGGCGGTCGAGGGCGCCGGCTGACGGCGGGCCGGCCGACGGGGGCGGGCGGCCCGGCCCGCCCCCGGGGGGCGGGCCGGCGGGGCCCCGGCGAGCCGGTAGGCTGCCCGCCGTGCGCCGCAGGGGTCGCACCGGACGCGGGAGGATCCCACCAGTGCACATCCAGGAATGGCTCGAGACCGTCCCGGCGGTCAGCATCTACCTCCTGGTCGGCGTGGTCATCGGCCTGGAGAGCCTGGGCATCCCGCTGCCCGGCGAGATCATCCTGGTCAGCTCGGCGCTGCTCGCCTCCCAGCACGGGGAGATCGACCCCGTGGTCCTCGGCGTCTGCGCCAGCACCGGCGCCATCGTCGGCGACTCGATCGGCTACGCCATCGGCCGCAAGGGCGGCCGGCCGTTGCTGGCGAAACTGGAGCGGAAGTTCCCCAAGCACTTCAGCGCCTCGAACGTGGCGATGGCCGAGCGGTCCTTCGAGAAGTGGGGCGTGTGGGCCGTGTTCTTCGGCCGGTTCGTGGCTCTGCTGCGGATCTTCGCGGGCCCCCTGGCGGGCGTGCTGCACATGCCGTACTGGAAGTTCCTGCTCGCCAACGTCTTCGGCGGGATCCTGTGGGCGGGCGGCACCACGGCCGTCATCTACTACGTGGGCGTCGTGGCCGAGGCCTGGCTCAAGCGGTTCTCCTGGCTCGGGCTCGTCCTCGCGGTGCTGATCGGCCTCACCTCCCTGCTGGTCCTGAAGAACCGCGCGAAGAAGGCGGCGGCGGAGTCCGCCCCCACCGCCGCCCGGACCGAACAGCCGGTGACCGCGGCCGCCGAGTAGCCGTCGCGGCGGCCGTGCCCCGGCGCCGCGACCGCCCGGGCGGAGTTCCGCCCGGGCCGTCCGATCGGGTGCGGCCGGAGCCGCCGGCCCCGGTCAGTCCCGCGGGGCCGCCACGGCGTCCCGGTGCTGCTTCGCCAGCTCCGTGTACATGGTGGCGTTGAGCCGGATGCCCTCGCGTTCCTCCTCGGTCAGCTCCCGGCGCACCTTGGCGGGCACCCCCGCCACCAGCGAGCCGGGCGGGACCACCATGCCCTGCGGCACCAGGGCCTGCGCCGCCACCAGGGAACCGGCCCCGATCACGGCCCCGTTGAGCACCGTGGCGCCCATCCCGATCAGGCAGTCGTCCTCCACCGTGCAGCCGTGCACCACGGCGTTGTGCCCGATGGACACCCGCTCGCCGATGGTCACGGGGAAGCCCGGGTCCACGTGCAGGGTGCAGTTGTCCTGCACGTTGCTGTCCGCCCCGAGGACGATGGGTCCGCAGTCCGCCCGCAGCACCGCCGAGTACCAGACGCTGGTGCCGGCCGCGAGGGTCACGTCCCCGACCACCACGGAGGTCGGGGCGGTGAACGCCCCCGGGTCCACCCGCGGGGCCTTGCCGCCGACGCCCGCGATGAGGGGCCGCTCCGCCTGACTGCTCATGCTCTCTCCCTTTGGATCTCGTACCGCGCCCCCTGCACGGTAGGCCACGCGGCGCGGACCGCGGCCGATGGGGTGAAGATCACAGCCCGGCGGCCCGGACGCGGTGGCGGGGCCGCACTACCGTGGCCGGGTGCCGAAGAACCAGAACACGTTCTCATCGCCGGCGGTCTGGGGCCGGCGGGCCGCCTCCCGCGCGGCCCACGCCGCCTGGCGCTTCATGCAGCGGGCCGGGGCCGTGACCGCGGAGACGCCCGGCGACCTCCGGTTCGCCGCCATCGGCACCGGGACCCGGCTGGCCTTCCCGCAGGGCACCGTCTTCGGCGAACAGTGGATCCGCCTCGGCAGCCACTGCATCATCGGCGAGCAGGTCACCCTGACGGCCGGGATGATGCCGGGCCTGGACCTGGGACCGGAACCGCTGCTGGTGCTGGGCGACGGGGTGGTCCTCGGCCGCGACACGCACATCATCGCGGACACCCGGATCACCATCGGCTCGGACACCTTCTTCGGGCCCGGGGTGTACGTGACCTCCACCAACCACAGCTACGACGACCCGCACGAGCCCGTCGGCCGGCAGTGGCCGCGCAGCGCCCCGGTGGAGATCGGTCCCGGCTGCTGGCTGGGCACCGGCTCGGTGGTGCTGCCCGGGGCCCGGCTGGGCCGCAACGTGGTGGTGGCCGCCGGTTCCGTGGTGCGGGGCGAGGTCCCCGACCACGCGGTGGTGGCGGGCGCGCCGGCGCGCATCGTGCGCCGCTGGGACCGGGAGGCGGGCTGGCAGCCGCCGCTGCGCACCCCGGCGCCCGTCCCGATCCCGGACCACGTGACCCCCGAGCAGCTGGTCGCCCTCGCCGAGGCCGAGCGGGCCGGGGAACTGCCGGCCTGAGGATCCGGCCGGGGGAGGGGCGGGGCCTCCGCCCGGCTCCGGACCCCGCCCCGCCCCGGTCAGGCGGCCAGGGTCGGGATCTCGATGGCGGGGCAGCGGTCCATGACCATGTCGAGGCCGGCCGCCCGGGTCCGCTCGAAGGCGTCCTCGTCCACCACGTCGAGCTGGAACCAGACCGCCCGGGCGCCCGCCGCCACGGCCTCGTCGGCCACCTGCCCGGCCAGGGAGCTGTTCACGAACACGTCCACCACGTCGATCGCGAACGGCACCTCCGCCAGCGAGGCGTAGCCCCGCTCCCCGTGCACCGTCTCCGCCTTGGGGTGGATCGGCACGATCCGCTTGCCGTGGCGCTGGAGGATCCGCGCCACCCCGTAGGCGGCCCGGTCGGGGTTGTTCGAGAGTCCCACCACGGCCCAGGTGTCGCCGAGTTCGGTGAGGATCTTGCGGATGGTCGCGGGGTCGCCGTACACGGGCCGCCTCCTGTGCTGCCGGGGTGACTGGGGTGCTCCGGCGGAGGCCGGGGCTTCGTGGGCGACAACCCGCCCGCCGGTCCCGGGATTCCCGCGCGGCGGCCCACCGGCGCCGGGTGGATCAGGTCCGTCGGGTGACGGGCCGCGGAGATCGGGGGCCTTGGGCCGTCCGCTTCGGGACCTTCGGCGTAAAGGGGAGGTCAAAGATCGGATAGCTTGTGAATGTATTCACAAGCCGCTCGGAAGGTTACCCCCATGGCCTCCTCCACCGCCCCCGCCCCGACCCGCCCGGCCGCCCCCACGACCCGCTCCGGCGCGACCGCCACCGCCGACGCGACCGCCGCCCGGCCCGCCGTGCCGTCGCACCGGGCGGTCCGGATCTCCCTCGCCGCCCTCCGGGCCCTGCTCGCCTGGACCTTCCTGTGGCCCTTCCTGGACAAGCTCTTCGGCCTGGGCTTCGCCACCCCCTCGGAGAAGTCCGTGCTCAACGGCGGCTCGCCCACCGAGGGCTTCCTCTTCCACGGGACGAAGGGCCCCTTCGCCCACGCCTTCGACTCCGTGGCCGGGGCCTGGTGGTTGGACCTGCTGTTCATGCTCGGACTGCTCGGCGTGGGACTGGCCTTCGCCCTCGGCATCGGGATGCGCGCGGCCACCGCGGCCTGCGCCCTGATGATGGCCTCCATGTGGCTGGTCACCCTCCAGCCCGCCACCAACCCGATCACCGACGACCACTGGATGATCGCCCTCGCGGCCGTGGTCCTGACCGTGTGCCGGGCCGGGGACCACTTCGGGCTGGGCGCCGCCTGGCGCCGCACCCCCCTCGTCCGCCGCTTCGGGCTGCTGGCCTGACCGGGTCGCCCCGGCCGGGGCCCGTCCGGCGGAGCCCCGCCGGACGGGCCCTTAGGGTGAGTGGGTGAAGGCAGACCAGTACGTGACGGTGGCCCGCGAGGGCGTGCACGAATCCGAGATCAACCGCTCCCGCTTCCTCTGCTCCCTCGCCCCCGCGGCGACCGAGGAGGAGGCCCAGGCGTTCGTGGCCCGGATCCGGCGGGAACACCCCACCGCCTCCCACAACTGCTTCGCGTACGTGGTCGGCGCCGACGCCTCCGTGCAGAAGGCGAGCGACGACGGGGAACCCGGGGGCACCGCAGGGGTCCCCATGCTCCAGATGCTGATGCGCCGCGAGGTCCGCTACGTCGTGGCCGTGGTCACCCGCTACTACGGCGGGGTCAAGCTCGGCGCGGGCGGCCTGATCCGCGCCTACGGCGGCGTGGTCGGCGAAGCCCTGGACGCCCTCGGCACCGTCACCCGGCACCGCTACCGCCTGGCCACCGTCACCGTCGACCACCAGCGGGCCGGGAAGACCCAGAACGACCTGCGCGCCACCGGCCGCACCGTCCTCGACGTCCGCTACGGCGAGGCCGTCGCCATCGAGATCGGGCTCCCCGAGGCGGACGTCGAGCCCTTCCGCGCCTGGCTGGCCGACACCACCGCCGGGACCGCCGGGTTCGAGCTCGGCGGAGAGGCGTACGGCGAGGGCTGAGCCCGACGGGGCGCACCGACGGGCACGCCCCCACCCGCTCAGAACAGCGGACCCGCCGGGGCGAAGTGCGCCTCGACCGCCGCCTCCGTCACCTCGGCCAGGGAGGCCGGGGACCAGCGGGGCCGCCGGTCCTTGTCCACCACCTGCGCCCGCACCCCCTCGGGCAGGTCCGGGCCGGCCAGCGCGGCCGTGGACACCCGCCACTCCTGTTCCAGGCACTGTTCGAGGGTGTCCAGGGCGCGGGCCCGCCGGAGCGCCGCCAGCGTCACCTTCACCGCGGTGGGGGAGTGCCCGAGGATCCGCTCCGCGGCCTCCTTCGGCTCCGGCTCCCCGTGGGACCGCAGCCGTTCCACGATCTCCTCGACCGAGTCCGCGGCGTAACAGGAGTCGATCCACTCCCGAGCGTCGGCCAGTACGGACGGCCCGGCGGGAGTCTCCCGACCGGCGAGGGCCGCCGCCGGGTCCGCGCCCCCGCCCAGGGCGGCCGTCAGCTCCGGCAGCAGCGCGGCGGGCACGTGGTGGTCGGCGAACCCGCACAGCAGCGCGTCCGCCCCGCCCATCGCCGTCGCGGTCAGCGCCAGGTGCGTGCCCAGTTCCCCGGGGGCCCGGCTCAGCAGGCGGGTTCCGCCGACGTCCGGCACGAAACCGATGCCCACCTCCGGCATCGCCACCCGGGACCGCTCCGTGACCACCCGGACGCTCCCGTGCGCCGACAGCCCGACCCCGCCGCCCATGACGATCCCGTCCATGAGCGCCACCCACGGCTTCGGGAACCGCGCGATCCGCGCGTTCAGCCGGTACTCGTCCCGCCAGAAGCCCGCCGCCTCCGCCCGGTCGCCCAGGGCGGACTCCCGGATCGCCCGGATGTCCCCGCCCGCGCAGAGCCCGCGGTCACCGGCCCCGTCGAGGACCACGGCCGTCACGGCCGGATCGGGTTCCCACGCGTCGAGCGCGGCGTCGATGCGCCGCACCATGTCGTGGGTGAGGGCGTTCAGGGCCCCGGGACGGTCGAGGGTGATGCGCCCCACGGCGCCGGACCTGCGCAGGAGTACCGACATGAGCCCGAGCATACGAGCGCGCGGGCCCCCGGAGCGGCCCCGTTCCGCACCGACCACCGGACCGTCGGACGTGTCCCTCACCACACCGCCCTCCTCGCGCTCCGCACCGGAGCGGGCGCGCGCGTACCGGTCCCGCACACCACCCCCGGCCTCCCCCGCCGCACCCGGTACGGCCGCCACCCCGCGCGGGGGATCCGGCGGGCGGTCCCCGGGGGGTCGGGGCCGGTGGCAGACTGAGGTGGGTGGTGGTCCCGGTGATCCGGGGCACCGGCGTGACGGGGGAAGGCCGTGAGCCCGTCGGGTCCCGCGGCGAACGGAGCCGCCGGGGCGAAGGAACGCGGGTCGGAGGGTCGGAGCGGGTCGAGTGAAGTTTCTGCACACCTCCGACTGGCACCTCGGCCGGTCCTTCCACCGCGTCGGCCTGCTCGACGCCCAGGCCACCTTCCTCGACCACCTCGTCGAGACCGCCCGCGCCCACGAGGTCGACGCCGTCCTCGTCGCCGGCGACGTCTACGACCGGGCCGTGCCCCCACTGGCCGCCGTCGAGCTCTACGACCGCGCCCTGCACGCCCTGGCCGGACTCGGCGTCCCCACCGTCATGATCTCCGGCAACCACGACTCGGCCCGCCGCCTCGGCGTCGCCTCCGGCCTCCTCGGCCGCGCCGGCATCCACCTGCGCACCGACCCGGCGGGCTGCGCCGACCCGGTCCTGCTCTCCGACGAACACGGCGAGGTGGCCCTGTACGGGCTCCCCTATCTGGAACCCGCCCTGGTCAAGGACGCCCTGGGGGCCGCGCAGGCCGGCCACGAGGCCGTCCTCGGCGCCGCGATGGACCGGATCCGCGCCGATCTGGCCGGCCGCGCCCCCGGCACCCGCTCCGTGGTCCTCGCGCACGCCTTCGTGACGGGCGGGCAGCCCAGCGACAGCGAACGCGACATCACCGTCGGCGGCGTGGACTCGGTGCCCGCCGGCCTCTTCCACGGGGTCGACTACGTGGCCCTCGGCCACCTCCACGGCTGTCAGGCCGTCACCGAACGGATCCGCTACTCCGGCTCCCCGCTCGCGTACTCCTTCTCCGAGGCCACGCACCGCAAGACGATGTGGCTGGTCGGACTCGGCCCCGCCGGCGAGGTGACGGCCGAACGCCTCGACCTGCCCGTGCCCCGCCCCCTGGCCCGCCTCCGCGGCTCCCTCGACCAGCTCCTCGACGACCCGGCCCACACCCGCCACGAGGAGTCCTGGGTCGAGGCCACCCTCACCGACCCGGTCCGCCCCGCCGAACCCATGGCCCGGCTCGCCGGACGCTACCCGCACGTCCTCAGCCTCGTCTTCGACCCGCAGGGCGCCGACGCCGAGACCACCGGCTCCTACGCCGAACGCGTCCGCGGCCGCACCGACCAGGAGATCGCGGAGGACTTCGTCGCCCACGTCCGCGGCGGCGGCGCCCCCGACCCCGCCGAACGGGCCGTCCTCCGCGACGCGTTCGACGGGGCCCGCGCCGAGGAAGCGCTACAGGAGACCGGCCGATGAGACTGCACCGCCTCGCCCTGACCGCCTTCGGCCCCTTCGCCGCCCCCCAGGAGATCGACTTCGACGCCCTCTCCGCCGCCGGGATCTTCCTCCTGCACGGGCCCACCGGAGCCGGCAAGACCTCCGTCCTCGACGCCGTCTGCTTCGCCCTCTACGGCTCCGTGCCCGGCAGCCGGCAGACCCCCGGCGGCGGGCTCCGCAGCGATCACGCCGACCCGGCCGTCCCCACCGAAGTGGTCCTGGAGTTCACCGCCGGCGGCCGCCGCCTCGAACTCACCCGCAGCCCCGAACAACCCCGCCCCAAGAAGCGCGGCACCGGCACCACCCGCGACAAGGCCCGCTGCCAACTCCGCGAGCACACCGCCGACGGGGGCTGGAAGGCCCTCAGCCGCTCCCACCAGGAGACCGGCGCCGAGATCGAACAGCTCCTCGGCATGAGCCGCGAACAGTTCTGCCAGGTCGTCCTCCTCCCGCAGGGCGACTTCGCCCGCTTCCTGCGCGCCGACGCCGAGGACCGCGGCCGGCTCCTCGGGCGGCTCTTCGACACCCGTCGCTTCGCCGCCGTGGAGCGTCAGCTCGCCGACCGCCGCCGGTCCGCCGAGGAGCAGGTGCGCTCCGGCGACGAACGCGTCCTGGGCACCGCCCAGCGCCTGGCCCAGGCCGCCGGGGACGGCGCCGACCTCCGGGCCCGCCCGCTCGCCCCCCTCACCCCCGGCGATCCGGGCCTCGGCGAGGAGGTCCTGTCCTGGGCCGCCGTCGCCCGCTCCGACGCCCGGGAACGCCTCACCATCGCCCGGTACGCCCTCGCCGCCGCCGAGGACCGCCACGAACGGGCCCGCCACGCCCTGGAGGAGAGCCGCGAACTCGACCGGCTCCAGCGCCGGCACGCCGAAACCCTCCGCCGGGCCGACGCCCTCGCCGCCGACGCCCCGGCGCGCGAGGAGGCCCAGCGGCTCCTGGACCGCTCCCTGCGGGCCGACCGCGTCCTGCCCTCCCTCGAACTGCGCCAGGCCGCCGCTGCCGCCCTGCGGGCCGCCGCCACCGCCGACGCCGGGGCCCGCGCCCAGCTCCCCCCGGCCCTCGCCGAAGCGGGTGCCGAGCAGCTCGACACCATGGAGAAGCGGCTCAGCGAGGAGTACGGCGCCCTCACCGCCGCCGAACGGGACGAGCGGCGCAGCGCGGAGATCGGCCGCGAACGCGCCGCGCTCGACCGCGAGGGCCGGGCCGCCGAGGACCTCCTCCAGGAGACCGAGACCTGGCTGGCCGGTTGGGAGCGCACCCGGGAGTCCCTGCGCGCCGCCGTCGACACCGCCCAGCAGGCCGCGACCCGCGCCGAACAGCTCGCCGGACGCCTGGAACCGGCCCGCCTCCAACTGGCCGCGGCCCGCCGCCGCGACGCCCTGGCCGCCGACGCGGACACCGCCGCCACCGACCTGGCCGGTGCCAGGGAGACCGCCGGAGCGGCCCGCGAACACTGGCTGGAACTGAAGGAGGCGCGCCTCCTCGGCATCGCCGCCGAACTGGCCGCCGCCCTGGCCCCGGGAACCCCCTGCGCGGTCTGCGGCTCCGCGGAGCACCCGCACCCGGCCCGTCCGGTGCCCGGACAGGTGGACCGGGCCGCCGAGGACGCCGCCCGCGCCCGCTACGAGGAGGCCGACGAGCGCCGGGCCGCCGCCGAGCGCCGGCTCGCCGCCGTCCGCGAGGCCGGGGCCGAGGCGGCCGCCGTCGCGGGCACCGCCACCACCGCCGAACTCCACGCCCTCACCGGGACCCTGGCCCGCGAGCACGCCGAGGCCCACACCACCGCCGGCGGCCTCCACCGCGCCCGCGAGGCCCTCACCACCGCCGAACGGGAACAGGAGCACCGCATCGAAGGCCGCCGGCTCGCCGAACAGCGCGCCGCCGCCCGGCACTCCCGCCGCGAGGCCCTGGACCGGGAGCAGCAGGCCCTGGAGGCCGAACTCGCCCGGCTCCGCGGCGACGCCCCCACCATCGGCGACCGCGCCCGCCTGCTGGCCCACCGGATCCGGCTGGTCGCCGGGGCCGCCCGGGCCGCCCGCGAGGCCGACGCCGCCGCCCGCCGCCTCAAGGAGGCCGACGACCGGCTGGCCGACGCCGCCTTCAGGGCCGGGTTCGACACCACCGACGAGGCCGCCGCCTCCGTCCTCACCGAGCAGGTCCGCCGCTCCTGCCGGCACCGGCTGGACGCCTGGCAGGCCGAGGAGTCCGCGCTCGCCGAGCGCCGTGCCGAGACGGGCACCGCGGCCGCCGCCGAGCTGCCCCCGGCCCGCCCCGAGGTCGCCGAGACGGCCGCCGCCCGGACCGCGGCCCTGCTGCGGACCGCCGCCTCCGCCGCCGACGCGGCCCGGCAGCGCTGCGCCGAGGTGGACCGGCTCTCCCGGCAGGCCGCCGTGGAACTGCGCGGCCTGGGCCCGCTGCGCGAGGAGTACGAGCGGGTGGCCCGGCTCGCCGCCCTCACCGCGGGCACCTCGGCCGACAACGAGCGCCGCATGCGCCTGGAGTCGTACGTGCTCGCGGCCCGGCTGGAGCAGGTGGCCGCCGCCGCGACCGTGCGGCTGCTGCGGATGTCCGGCGGCCGCTACACCCTCGTGCACTCCGACGACCGGGCCGGCGGACGGGGCCGCTCGGGCCTCGGCCTGCACGTGGTCGACTCCTGGACGGGCCGGGCCCGGGACACCGCCACCCTGTCCGGCGGCGAGACCTTCTTCGCCTCGCTCGCCCTGGCCCTCGGCCTCGCCGACGTGGTCACCGACGAGGCGGGCGGGCTGCGCCTGGACACCCTCTTCATCGACGAGGGCTTCGGCAGCCTCGACGAACAGGCCCTGGACGAGGTGCTCGACGTGCTCGACTCGCTGCGCGAACGGGACCGGAGCGTGGGCATCGTCAGTCACGTGGGGGACCTGCGGAGCCGGGTCCCGGCCCAACTGGAGGTCGTGAAGCGGCGCGGCGGCTCCTCGGTCCGGCACCACACCGGGTCGGCCGCGGGCTGACCGGTGCCGCTCGCGCGGCCCGGTGCGGGCCTCAGGGGCTGAGCGGTCGCCGGGGCAGCGGGGAGGAGTACACCACGTTCGTGGTCACGGAACCGAGCCCGGAGATCCGGCCGGTGATCTCCTCCAGGTGCCCCATGGAGCGGGCCGTCACCTTGAGCACGAAGCAGTCGTCGCCCGTGATGTGGTGGGCCTCCAGGACCTCGGGGGTGGAGTCCAGGAGGTCGTGGAAGGGCTTGTAGTTGCCGTGCGGGTAGCGCAGCCGGACCAGCGCCATGATCGGTTTGCCCAGGCGTTCCGGGTCCACGACGGCCGTGTACCCGGTGATCACGCCCGCCTCCTCCAGGCGCCGCACCCGCTCGGTCACCGCACTCGGGGACATGGCCACCGCGCGGGCCAGCTCGGCGAAACTCGCCCGGCCGTCGCGTTGCAGGGCCTCCAGGATGCGCCAGTCGGTGGCGTCAGGGGAATAGCCGCTCATACCCCAGGAATAGCAGGGGAATCGGTGGTCCAACAAGTGATACGCCGGGGAAACCCACTTCCCGGGGATGATCTTCGACCGTAGATTTCCTGCCATGACGACGACGCAGCACACCGCGCCCCAGACCACCGCCAACCCCGTCCTGCGGGTGCCCCCGGCCTCCCCGGCCGCGGCCGCCGCCTACTTCGCCGCGAGCCTGGCCTTCCACGCCGACGTGTCCGACGTCGCCGCCGCCTTCAAGGCCCACCGCGAGCAGGGCGCCGAGCTGGGCTTCGTCCTGGTGGACTCGCGTTCCACCCCCTCCTGGGACCAGGCGCACGTGCCCGGCGCGATCCACCTGCCCACCGCGCTCGTCCCCGAGCAGGCCGAGCGGCTGCTCGACAAGGCGGTGCCGGTCGTCACGTACTGCTGGGGACCGGGCTGCAACGGCGGCACCCGCGCCGCCCTCGCCCTCGCCGAACTCGGCTACCAGGTGAAGGAGATGCTCGGCGGCATCGAGTACTGGATCCGGGAGGGCTTCGAGGTGGAGACCTGGCAGGGCCCGCAGCAGCGCGAGCAGGCCGACCCGCTGACCTCCCCGGTGGACGCGGACGACTGCGGCTGCTGACCGCGCCCCGCGCCGACGGCCGACGGGCCGCCCGCCTCGGGAGGAGGCGGGTGGCCCGTCGGTCCGTCACGGGGTCCGGCTCGTCACGCCGACCGGCCGGTCACCGGGTCCGGCCGACGGCCCGGTCAGAGCTTGGACAGCTCGTCCACCAGGTCGTCCAGGCCCAGGGAACCCTGCGACAGCGCGGCCATGTGCCAGGACTTCAGGTCGAAGGACTCGCCGTGGGCCGCGCGCGCCCGGTCCCGGCCCAGCAGCCAGGCCCGCTCGCCCAGTTTGTAGCCGATCGCCTGGCCCGGCATCGACAGGTACCGGGTCAGCTCGCTGGCCACGAAGTCCGCGGGCCGGCCGCTGTGCAGGCCGAAGAACTCCTGCGCCAGGTCCGGGGTCCAGGTCTCGCCCGGGTGGAAGGGCGAGTCCGCGGGGATCTCCAGACCCAGGTGCATGCCGATGTCCACGATGACCCGGCAGGCCCGCATCATCTGGCAGTCCAGGTAGCCCAACCGCTGCTCGGCGTCCTTGAGGAAGCCCAGCTCGTCCATCAGGCGCTCGGCGTACAGCGCCCAGCCCTCGGCGTTGGCGCTGACGATGCCGACGGTCGCCTGGTAGCGGGAGAGCCGGTCGGCCACGTGCACCCACTGCGCGAGCTGCAGGTGGTGACCCGGGACGCCCTCGTGGTACCAGGTGGAGACCAGGTCGTACACGGGGAAGCGGGTGGCGCCCATGGTCGGCAGCCAGGTCCGGCCCGGCCGGGAGAAGTCCTCCGAGGGGCTGGTGTAGTACGGGGCCGCCGCGCCGCCGGGCGGGGCGATCCGCGACTCCACCCGGCGGACCCGCTCGGCCAGCTCGAAGTGGGTGCCGTCCAGCGCCTCCACGGCCTCGTCCATCAGGCCCTGGAGCCAGGTGCGGACCTCGTCCACGCCCTCGATGTGGGTGCCGTGCTCGTCCAGGTGGGCCAGCGCCTCCCAGGGGCCGGCGCCGGGCAGGATCTTGGCGGCCTCGGCCTTCATCTCGCCGAGCAGCCGGTGGTACTCGGACCAGCCGTAGGCGTACGCCTCGTCCAGGTCCAGGTCGGTGCCGTTGAAGTAGCGGGACCAGCGGGCGTACCGCTCCCGGCCCACGGTGTCCGGGCGGCCCGCGACGGCCGGCGCGTACGTGCCGGCCATCCAGTCGCGCAGCTCCACCACGGCCGCGGTGGCACCGGCCGCCGCCGCGTCCAGCTCGGCCCGCAGCGACGCCGGGCCGCGGGCGGCGAACTCCTCGAAGAAAGCCGGTCCCTCGGCCTCGCCCGCCCAGGAGCCCAGCTGCTCCACGAACACGGCGGTGGGACGGGGCGGCCCGTACAGACCGCGCTCCAGGCCCAGTTCCAGGGAGGCCCGGTATCCCGCGAAGGCGTCGGGGACGGCCCGCAGGCGCTCCGCGATGGCCGCCCAGTCCGCCTCGGTCTCCGCCGGGGTGAGGGTGAAGATCTCCCGCACCGAGTGCACGGGCGAGTGGATGTTGCTGACGGCCATGAGGTCCTCGTCGGCCTCGTGCACCGCCAGCTCGGCGGTCAGCCGCTCGCGGAGCAGCCGGGCGCAGCGGCGCTCGGCGTCGCTGTCCGCGCCGGGCAGGGCCTCCGCGGCCGCCAGCTTCTCCAGGGTGGTGCGGGCCAGGTCCGCGAGGGCGGCCCGACCGGCGGGCGAGAAGTCGGGCAGCTTCGAGGAGCTCTCCGCGACGCCGAGGTAGGTGCCGGTGAGGGGGTCGAGGGCGACGAGGTCGTCGACGTAGGCGTCGGCGACCTGGCGGGGCAGCTGGCTGCCGGGGTGGGAAACTGACATGGGGCCATCTTCGTACGAAGAAAGGCCCCACGTCACCACCGTCCGAGCTCAGCGACCTGACGGGCCCGTCCACGGGGTCGGGCCGGCCCCGGGCACCCGGGAGGGCGCCGCGGCGGTGTCGAGCCGGGCCGTGATCACCAGCGTGCCCTCCTCGATCTGGTAGTCGAGCGGCAGGCCGAGCCCCCGCATCGCGGCCACCATCCCGGTGTTGGACGCCTGGGTGACGGCGTAGACGCTGTCGCACCCGGCCTCGACGGCCTGGTCGACGAGACGGCGCAGCAGCTCCGAGCCGATGCCGCGGCGCTGCCAGTCGTCCTCGATGAGCAGGGCCACCTCGGTCTCGTCCCCGTCCCAGAGCAGGTGGCCGAGGGCGACCAGGCGCCCGGAGGCGGTGGTGGCGGCCAGGGTCCGGCCGAACCGCGGGCTCAGCAGGTGCCCCAGGTAGCGGTCGGCGTCGGCGACCGGGCCGTGGTAGCGCAGCCCGAGGGTGCGCGGGGAGCAGCGGTCGTGCATCGCGCGGGCCGCCGTCAGGTCGGTGGGGTCGGCGCGGCGCACGGTGATCTCGTTGCCCTCGGGCAGGGTCAGGACGTCCTCGCTGCGCGGTACGCGGGGTCCGAGTCGGGCGTCCAGCTCGACCAGGGCGCGGGCCCGGGCGAACTCGGTCGGGGTGAAGGGCAGGTAGGGGCGCTCGACGGTGATGACCCCGCCCGCCGGATCGCGCAGCCGCATCACGGTGGTCTCCAGGACGCCCTCCACCGGGGCGTCGAGTCCGGTGGGACGGCCGGACAGGGTCGTGGCGGGCAGCGAGTGGATGGTGCAGCGGCCCAGCAGCTGCCGCAGGGCGAGGGGCAGTTCGGCGGCGTCGAGGGCGGTGCGGGTGGCCAGTCCCAGGATCCGGGTGGGCGCGTCGACCAGGTCGTGCGCGTCTGCCCGCTCGGTCCAGGTGCTGTGCCCGCCGGCGCGGGCCACGGCCCGGGTCAGCTCGGCGGCCGTCAGGGACTGCGGGGCCCGGAGCAGGAACTCGTCCACGGTGCCCTCGGCCAGCGGATGCGTCTGGAGGGTGAGGATGTCCACGCCCTGTCCGGCGAGGGCCGTGCACAGCGTAGCGAGGCTGCCCGGCTCGTCGCGCACGGTGGTCCGCATCCGCCAGAGCGCGGCCGGCTTGTCCGAGGTTCCCCGGGTCGCGCCGACGGCGGGCCCGGTGGGGTCCGGGGGAGGGGCCAGCGGGGGTGCGTGGCTGTGGCGGCGGGCCCACCAGGTGTGGAAGGCGGCCGTGGTCAGCAGCACCAGGGCGGAGCAGAGCAGCAGCACCGGCCCGTCCGGACCGTGGGCGATGGTGTTGGCCACGGCGTCGGCCACGGCCACCGCCACGAACAGCGCGGCGAGTTCGACCACGTCGCGGCGCCAGTGGTGGCGGCGGGCACGTCGGGGCGCGGCGGAGGCACCGACGGCGGGGCGGGTGACGGGGCGGGCGGATCCGGGAGAGTTCTGCTCAGTCATGCACACCACTGTGGTCGAGCGGTATTGCGTGATCACGAACGTCTTGTGACCGATGGGTTAAGCGTCGATCTGCTCGGTTTCGTCCGGTTTTCATGGAGGTTTCCCGGGGTGGAGGTGGGGGTGGGGCGCGGTGGGGGTGAGGTGGCAGGCAGGCCAGGGGGGCGGGTTCGGCCCGGAGCCCGGAGGCGGGAGGCGGGACTGTGGGAGTGCGGTCCGGTCCCGTGCCCCGGTCGTCGCCGTCCGGCTACTGGCCGACCCGGCCCGGCTGGAGGGTGCGGGAGAACAGGACGGCGCCGCCCTCGCTGCGCAGGCGGACCGTCAGTTCCCCGCTGTCCCCGTCGATCTCGGCCTCGCCGTAGTACGGCGGGTGCTCGGCGGGCGACATGTTCGCGCGCGGAGCGGAGCTGACGAACACCCGCTCCGGGCCGAAGGTGGCGTCGAGCTGTCCCGCCGGGAAGCCGCCCGCGCCGATCGGCCCGGAGACGAACTCCCAGAAGGGGGCGAAGTCCCCGAACGCCGCCCGCTCCGGCCGGTAGTGCTGGGCGGAGGTGTGATGGACGTCGGCGGTCAGCCAGACCGTCCCGGTGATCCGCCGGTGCTTGACGAACCTCAGCAGTTCGGCGATCTGGAGCTCGCGCCCCAACGGCGCGCCCGGATCGCCCTGGGCCACCGCCTCGAAGTCGGTGGCCCCGTCCGGCACCACGATGCCCAACGGCATGTCCGCCGCGAGCACCTTCCACACCGCCCGAGAGCGGGACAGTTCCCGCTTCAGCCACTCCAGCTGGGCGGCGCCGAGGATGCCGACGGGATCGGAGTCCTGCCGGTTCGGAGAGTTGGGGTCGCGGTGGGTCCGCATGTCGAGGACGAACACGTCGAGCAGCGGACCGTGCCGCACCACCCGGTGCATCCGGCCCGCGTCCCCGACCCCGCCGGCCGTCCCGGCACCGGTCGCGCCGAGGGTCCCGCCGTCCGTCGGGAGCGGCCCCGGGGCGGCGAAGTACTCCCCGAAGGCCCGCCGGGCGCGGGCCGCCAGCACGTCCACCTCCTTGACCGCGTACCGCGGATCCTCCAGCAGCTGGCCCGGGTACCAGTTGTTGCGCACTTCGTGGTCGTCCCACTGCGCCACCACCGGCACCTGTGCCTGGAAGGAGCGCAGGTTCGCGTCGAGGAGGTTGTAGCGGAAGTTGCCCCGGAACTCCTCCAGGGTCTCCGCCACCTTGGACTTCGCCTCGGTGGTGACGTTCCGCCAGATCCGGCCGTCGGGCAGGGTCACGCTCGGCTGTACCGGCCCGTCGGCGTACACGGTGTCCCCGCTGAACAGGAAGAAGTCCGGGTCCAGGCGGCGCATCTCCTCGAAGACCCGGTAGCCGCCGCGCTCGGGGTTGATGCCCCAGCCCTGTCCGGCCAGGTCCCCGGACCACAGGAAGCGCACCCCGTCGCGGCGGCGCACCGGCACCGTGCGGAAGGTGCCGCGCACGGGCTGCCCGGTGCGCCGAGGGTCCGCGGGGTCGGCGAGGAGCACCCGGTAGTGCACCTGCGTGCCCGGGGGCAGCCCGTGGACGGCGGTGGTGCCGGTGAAGTCCGTGGCCGGGCCGAGCAGCGGGCCCCGGTGGCGCCGCACCCCGTACCGGAAGTTCTCCGTCGGCGAGGTCTCCACCCACATCCGCGCGGGACGGTCGGACCGCACCCACACCAGCGCCGAATGCGCCGTCACCGCCCCGGTCTGGGTGCCCCACAGGGCCTGCGGCCGCCCGGTGAGCGCCAGGGCGGGCGGGGCGAGGAGCGTGCCGCCGGCCGCGAGGGCCGGCGGCAGGGCCAGCACCCCGCCGGCGGCGAGCGAACCGCGCAGCAGGGCGCGGCGGTCGGGGCCGCGGCCGGTGCGGTCGGTGGTGGGCCCGCCGGTGGGGCCGTCGCCGTGGAGGCCGGCGGCGGTGCGGTCGGTGGTGGGACGGCCCTGGGCGGGAGGGCCGTCGACGGGACGGGACTGCGACACGGTGCGCCTCCGGAGAGCGGGGACGCCCAGTCTGGCGGCGCCCCCGCCCCGCCCCGCGAAGGCCGTGCGAACCGCGGGTGAACGGCCGCCGGACGGCCCGTGGCCCCGGACGGCCCGTGCCCCCGCACGGCGGCACGGGCGATCGGGGGCGGGTGATCGGGGCGAGCGGTTGGGGGCGGGTGATCGGGGCGGGCCGTCCGGTCGCGGGGTCCGGTGCCTGGTGCGGCGCGAGGTCCGTGCGGGGCGTCCGCGCCGGCCTTCTGCCGGGTGGACGTCCGGCTGGAGGTTCGGGCGGACGGTCCGCGCGGGGTATCAGGCGGGCACGGCAGCCGAACGGACCGTGTCGCGGATGACCTTGGCGACGAGCGCCGGGTCGTCGTGCATCGGCACGTGTCCGCAGCCGGGCAGCCGCACCAGCCGCGCCCCGGGGATCGCCCGCTTGGCGCGCACCCCCTGACGGGGCAACAACAGTCGGTCCCGGCTGCCCCAGGCCACCGTCACCGGCAGCCCCGGCACGTCCTCGGTGACCCGTACCCCGCGCCCGGCCGCCAGCGTCTGCTCGAAACCGGTGGCCGTCCGCAACGCCAGGGACTCGGCCCGCACCGCCTCCGGAGCGCGCCGCCCGGGGTGCGCGTAGATCGTGCCGGTGAGCGCGGCCCGGCCCAGCGCGCTGCGCGAGAGCCGCTCCAGCGCCGGTACCGGCAGGGCCGTCGCCCCCGTCCGCATGGCGCGCAGCGCGCCGAAGGCGTAGCGGCGCTCCGCCTCGCTCCAGAACCCGGCCGGCGACAGGGCCGTCACCGAGCGGACCAGTCCCGCCCGGCCGAGTTCCAGGGCGAGCAGGCCGCCAAGGGAGTTGCCCGCCACGTGCGGCCGGTCCAGCCCGAGCGCCGAGCTGAGCGAACCGAGGCCGCGGGCCATGGCGCGCAGGTCGTACGGCACCCCCTCGGGCAGCGGGGCGGAGTCGCCGAAGCCGGGGAGGTCCACCGCGTAGACCTCGTACTCGGTCGCCAGGATCTCCGAGACCGGGTGCCAGGCCTGTCGGTGGTGGCCGATGCCGTGGAGCAGGAGCAACGGTTCCCCGCCCGAGCCGAGCCGTTCGTAGGAGGCGGTCGTGGTGCGCGGCCCGGCCGGGGAATCGACCGGGAAGGAGACGGTGGCGGCCATGCGGCTGCTCCTCGGGACGTCGGGACGGAAGGGACACGGGACGGGTGCGCTGGCCCCGGTCCGGACCCGGTTCCGAACCGGGTCCGGACCCGCGTGCCGCCGGACCCGGTCCGGGGCGCGTGGGCCGACGCGGTCCGGAGGGGGCCGGAGAGGGCCGGACGGGCGTACGAGGGTCCGCACGCGGGGGTGAAGCAGGGCGCCACAGCGTCCGGAACCGGCCGGTAGACGCCCCGTCAACAATCATTACCGTCGGGTAGTTTGACTTCAAGGGGGAGGATGGAGGGATGCCCATGGACACCGTCACCGATCCGTTCGAAGAACACCGCTCCCTGCTCACCGGCGTGGCCTACCGCATGCTCGGCAGCGTGGCCGACGCCGAGGACGTGGTGCAGGAGGCATGGCTTCGATGGACCGGCGCAGACCGGGCGGAAGTGCGCGAACCGCGCGCCTACCTCGTCCGGATCACCACCCGCCTCGCCGTCGACCGCCTCCGTCAGCTCCAGGCCCGCCGCGAGGCGTACGTGGGCCCCTGGCTCCCCGAACCCCTCGCCACCGACTTCGCGGAGACCGTGCCGGACGGCGCCGAACGGGCCGTCATGACGGAGTCCGTCTCCCTGGCCCTGCTGGTCACCCTCGAATCCCTGTCCGCACTGGAGCGCGCCGTCTTCGTCCTCCGCGAGGCCTTCGGCTTCTCGTACGCGGAGATCGCCACCAGTCTGGGGCGCGCCGAACCGGCCGTGCGACAGCTCGGAGCCCGCGCCCGACGGCACGTGGAAGACCGCAAGCCCCGCTTCGACGTGGACCCCGTCCAGCAGCAGGCCCTTACCGAGGGCTTCCTCGCGGCCGCGGGCGGCGGGGACCTCGACGGGCTCATGTCCCTGCTCGCCCCCGACGCCCGACTCGTCGGGGACAGCGGCGGCAAGTCCCGGGCACCCCTGCGGATCATCGAGAGCGCGGACAAGGTCGGCCGTTTCCTGCTGGGCGCGGCGGCCAAGCCGGTCCCCGACATGTCCTTCCGGATCATGGAGCTCAACGGGGCCCCGGCCGCCGTGGTCTTCTCCGGGGACAAGCCCGACAGCGTCTTCCAGCTCGATGTTCACGACGGCCGAATCCAGTGCGTCTACATCCTGCGAAATCCGGACAAGCTGGCGCTGATCGCTGCCTGAACCGTCGGTGTGCTCGTGTAACCGGACTGCGCCCCGTGTCCCCTGTGACGCGGGGCGCAGCCCGTTGCGGGGCCTTTGCACTCCACAAGAACATCCTGTGAACGGCTCGATACGTATGCCCAGAGTGCCCGGCAAAGGTATGACCATTGGTCTTGACCAAGGGGTTGCGCCCCCCTATGGTCGGCAGAGTTAGTGAAGGAACCTTTAATAAATAAAGGCGCGGAACTGCCGCTGGATCACGGGCCAGCAGGAGGAGTCAGGGTGGGGACCACGCAGCTCGAATCGGTGCCGGAGCCGAAGTACTGGCACCTCAAGACCGTGCTCAGCGAGGCGCTCGACCAGGACTTCGCCGTGGGCGAGGTCCTGCCGAACGAACGTGAGCTCGCGGCGCGCTTCGGCGTCGCCCGTGCCACGCTGCGCCAGGCGCTGGAGCAGCTCGAACTCGAAGGCCGTCTGCAGCGCCGCCGCGGCGTCGGCACCACCGTCGCCCCGCCCCGGGTGGGCGTCGACGTGGGCACCGCCCGCCACAGCTGGCCCGGCGAGGCCGGCGACGGCTGGCAGCCGGTGGACGCCACGGAGGCTCCGGCCCCGACCGCGGTGGCCCGGATCCTCGGACTCACCGCCTCGGACCAGGTCCACGTCGTGCGGCGCACCCGCGTCACCCACGGCCAGCCGGTGGCCGCCGAGCTGCTGTACGTCCCCGGCACCTCGGTGCCCGGTCTCTCCGGCATAGACGCCCCCGCCGGACCGGCCCGCGCCCGCGCCGTGCTGCGCGAGCTCCAGCGCGCGGAGCTGCTGGGCCAGGACCGCGCCGTCGAGCTGGGCTCCGCCCGCGCCGACGACGCCAAGGAGCTGGACCGCCTCCCCGGCGCCCCGGTGCTCCTGGTCACCACCCGCTACTTCGGCCCCGAGGGCACCGCCGCCGTCTCGGTGGCCACCTACCGGGCCGACACCTGCCGCCTCACCTTCGGCGCCTCCGGTGACGTCGAGATCCACGAAGACGCCCCCGCCCGCGCCTCCTGACCCACCCGGCGCCCGTGCCCTGTGCTCCCCACCCCCGGTGGACCACAGGGCACAGCCGTGTCCGGGGAGGAGGAGGTCCGAAGTCGGGCCGGATCCGGAGCCCGCGCCCGGCGTACCGACCCTCACCAAGGCGCTCCCCGGCCCCACGCCGCCGATGGTGTGGCGCGCCGTACCGGCCTCCGCGGCCTTCCGACAGCTGCCCCGCCGGGCCCCGGGCCCCGACCTGGGCCCGGACGTGGGGCCCGCACGCGACCGGGTCGCTTCCCCGCCTTCCCGGCGCCGTGCCCACCGCACCGGCCACCAGCACCTCGAAACCCGCCTTCCCCCACACCCCGGTCGGCCGGCAGACCGGCCGGGGGCCGGTATCGGGCCCACCCGGCCGGGTGGGAGCGTTGCTTGCCCGCTTGCCCGCTTGCCCGCTTGCCCGCTTGCCCGCTTGCCCGCTTGCCCGCTTGGCCCCCGGCCTCCAGGTCCCGACGGCCGCCGGCTACCGGCGTGCCGTGACCGTCTTCTCCACGGCGAAGAGCTCTTCCTCCACGTGGTCCAGGGCCAGCCGCAGGGCGCCCGTCGCCACGGCGGCCTCGCCGAGGAGGGAGAGGGACACCCGGGGCGGGCGCAGGCAGTAGCGGGAGAGCTCCTGCCGCAGCGGGTCCAGGACCCCGTCCAGGCCCGCCGCCCAGCCGCCGACCACGACCAGCTCGGGGTCGATGGCCAGGACCAGCGCGGCCACGTCGTGCACGAGGCGCTGGATGAACCGCTCCACCGCGGCCACGGCGTGCTCGTCTCCCCGCCGGGCCTCCGCGAAGACCTTCGCCACGGCCGCTTCGTCCAGTGGGTGCAGCGGCTCCTCGGTGGTGGACAGCAGGCGTTCCGGGGTGACGTCCCGGCCCAGCAGGTGCAGGGCCCCGATCTCCCCGGCGGCCCCGCCGAACCCGCGGTGCAGCCGCCCGCCGATCAGGGAGCCCGCGCCCGGACTGAGGCCCGCCATGACGAACACCACATCGTCGGTGTCCTGCGCGGCCCCCTTCCAGTGCTCGGCGACCGCCGCGGCGTTCGCGTCGTTCTCCACGTGGACCGGGCACCGGAAGGAGCGGCGCAGCCGCTCGCCCAGCGGCAGCCCCGTCCAACCGGGCAGGGCCGTGCCCAGCCGGACCGTGCCGTCGGCCTCGACGATTCCCGGGCTGCCCACGCCGACGGCCCGCAGCGAGTCCCGAGGAACGCCGGCCCGCCGCAGCAGGTCCGCCACGGTCGCCCGCACCTTCTCCAGCCGCTCGTCCGCGGACGCGGTCTCCGCCACCTCCTTGGTGCCGGCGCCGATGACCCGCCCGTCCAGGCCGGACAACAGCGCCGCCACCCGGTGCGAACCGATCTCGATGCCCAGGAGGTGCCCCGCCTCGGTCCGGAACCGGAACCTGCGGGCGGGACGTCCCTGTCTTCGGGTGCCTTCCTCGGCCACCGCCTCGACCACCAGCCCCGAGGCCATCAGTCCCTCCACGACCCCCTCCACGGTGGGCCGGGACAAACCGGTCACCCGAGTCAGGTCGGTGAGGGTCGGTGAACCCGCCGCGCGCAGCGCGCGCAGCACGACGGCGGAATTGATCCGCCGGAGCAGAGAAGGATCCCCGCCGGTCAGCTGCCCCAACGTGTGTCCTCCCAGCTCGTGCACCTGTTCAGCCGGATCGTACTGCGCCCGGGCGACTGCGGCGAGGAGCAGGGGTGCCCGGCCTTCAGGCCGGGGCCACGAAACCCGACTCGTAGGCCGCGATCACGGCCTGGGTGCGGTCCCGGGCGCCGAGTTTCGCGAGCACCGAGCTGACGTGGCTCTTGACCGTCTCCGCCCCCACGTACATCTCCTTGGCGATCTCCGCGTTGGACATGCCCCGCGCCATCAGTCTCAGCACCGCCTCCTCCCGTTCCGTGAGGGCCGCCCGTTCCAGGGACTGTCGGGCCGCCCTGTTCCCGTACTCCGCGGCCAGGGAGCGGACCGCCGCCGGGAACAGCAGGGTCTCGCCCTCGGCCACCAGCCGCACCGCGTGCACGATCTCTGCGGGCCTGGCCCGCTTCAGCAGGAACCCGTCCGCACCTGCCCGCAGGGCCTGGTAGACGTACTCGTCGTTCTCGAAGGTGGTCACGACGATGATCTTGGGTGGGGAGTGCACCGACCGCAGGACGGCCCGCGTGGCCTCGATGCCGTCCAGCAGGGGCATCCGGACGTCCATGGCGATCACATCGGGCCGCAGGGACCGGACCAGCGGGACGACGGCCGCCCCGTCGGCCGCCTCGCCGACGACCGTGAGGTCGGGCTGGGCCTCCAGGACCGCCCGGAGCCCGGCCCGGACCAGCGGTTCGTCGTCGACGAGGAGAACGGAGGTCATGCGGTCAGGGTATGCGCTCCAACGGAAGCCGGGCGTGCACCCTCCACTCGCCCTCTTCGAGCCCGGTCCGCGCCACCCCGCCCAGCAGCGCGGCCCGTTCGCGGATGCCGCGCAGCCCGCTCCCACCGCCCGCCAGGGACTCGACCCCACCCGGCATCGCGTTCCTCACCTCCATCTCCAGCTCCTCGTCGGCCACATGGATCCTCACCCGTACGGGGACGGGCCCGCAGTGCCGCAGGACGTTCGTCAGGGACTCCTGGAGGATGCGATACCCCTCCCTGCTCACCGGACCGGGCAGCCGCTCCACCGGCCCTGACAGCTCCGCCTCCACCTGTGAACCGGAACCGCGCGCCGACTCCAACAACCGGTCCGCTTCCGCCAGGGTGGGCCCCTTGGAGGGCGGCTGCCCCGATTCCCGGAGCACCAGCAGCACCCGCTCCAGGTCCTCCAGAGCGGCCCGACCGGTCTCCTCGATGGCACCGAGCGCCCGGTCGGTGAAGGCGGGATCCCCGGCGGCCCGGGCCGCACCCGCCTGGATGACGGCGACGGTCAGGGCATGGCCGATGGAATCGTGCAACTCCCGCGCGATCCGGGCCCGTTCCAGGAGCTGTTCCGTCCGGGCCTCCAGGACGGTCAGTCGCTCCCGAGCCGAGGGGCCCAGCAGCATCCGGGCAATGCGGGTCACGACCTCCCCCAGCACCACGACGATCGCGAGCAGGACCATCAGGGGCAGCGGCGCGAGCGCGAGCGCCGCCCACGGCGGCAGCCACGGCGGCACCACGCTGCCGGATCCGGCCCCGCCGGAGACACCGGCCGCGACCAGGTCCACCGTCAGTGTGGGCAGCCAGACCGAGGCGCCGACCGCGACCGTCGCCAACACGAGCCGTATCTCCATCCACAGCACCGTGCGCCACCGGTCGCCCCAACTGGCCGCCGGGGCGGCGGATATGGTGTGCCCCGCCTCCGCCGACTCCTGAGGAGTGAGGAGGAAGCGGGCCTGAACCCCTTCGGCCAACCGCATCCACGGCACCAGCCCGAACGGTGCCACGAGGAGGGCCACCACCCACGGGGCGTCCGGGGCGATGAACATCCACACCGCGAGGGCGAGGAGCGGCACCACCAGGTGCACCCAGCGTGACCAGGTGACCGGGTGGAGCGGGGCACGGAAGAGTCGGGACATGCGGCCATCGTGCCGGCGGCCCCGGGTCCGGCGTCTCCCCCGCACGGGGGAGACGGTCCCCCCGGGAGGGGGAAGAGGGCAGGTGGGGCGCCGGGGGAGCCTGGGGCCATGAACACCATCGACGTTCGAGACCTCACCAAGACCTACGGTTCCCGGCGGGCCGTCGACGCCCTCGACTTCACCGTGCGGCCCGGCCGGGTCACCGGCTTCCTCGGTCCCAACGGGGCGGGCAAGTCCACCACGCTCCGCCTCGTCATGGGCCTGGACCGCCCCGACTCCGGCCGAACCGGCATCGGGGGCCGTCCCTACACGGCGCTGCGGGACCCCCTCCGGGAGGTGGGCGCCCTGCTCGACGCCCAGGCCGCCCACGGATCGCGGACGGGGCGGGACCACCTCCTGGCCCTCGCCGTCGCCGCCCGGCTCCCGAAGATCAGGGTGCGGGCCGTACTGGAGGAGACGGGCCTCGCCGCGGTGGCCGGCCGGCGGATCAAGACGTACTCCCTGGGCATGCGCCAACGCCTCGGGATCGCAGCGGCCCTGCTCGGCGACCCACCGGTCCTCATCCTCGACGAGCCCGCCAACGGACTCGACCCCGAAGGGATCGTCTGGGCCCGGAAGCTGGTCCGCCGACTCGCCGCCGAGGGGCGCACCGTCCTCGTCTCCAGCCACCTCATGGCCGAGACCGCGGCGACGGCCGACCACCTCGTGGTGCTGGGCCGGGGGAGACTCCTCGCCGACGTGCCGATGCACGCGTTCATCGACGCGCACAGTCCGCCCCGCGCCCGGATCCGCACCACCGACCCCAGCGGACTCTCCGCGGCCCTCGCCCACGCGGGGCACCGCCTCACCGAAGGCCCGGAAGGGAGCTGGTCCGTGGAGGGCATACGGGCCGAGGAACTGGGAGCGCTGGCCGCCCAGGCGGGTGTCCCCGTCCTGGAACTGACCGACGAAAGGGCCTCGTTGGAACGGGCCTACCTCGACCTGACCGCGGGGGACACCCCGTTCGCCGCCGACCCCGCAGACCCCGCCGACCCGTCGGTGCGTGCCGACGGCCCGATCCGTGCCCGGGAGGCCCGCGCATGAGCACCGTCACCGTTCCCGTCCTCCACTCCGAGTGGATCAAGATACGGTCCTTGCGGGCCTGCGTCGGCTCCCTCCTCGCCGTGCTCCTGGTGACCTGCGCGATCACCCTGCTCGTGGCGGGCAGCGTGGGCGAGGCCGAAGCGGCCGAGCCCGGGGCTGACCTCCTCCTCGGCGCCTTCTTCGGCATCAACTTCGGCCAGGTGGCCGCCGTCGCGTTCGGAGCCACGGCCTTCGCCGCCGAGTTCCACAACGGCGCCCTGCGGGTGTCCCTGAGCGCCGTCCCCGACCGCACGCGCTTCTACCTCGCGAAGACCACCGTGATCGCCGCGGCCGCCCTGGGCACGGGCACCGTGACGGGCTTCGCCGCCTTCCTCGGCGGGCAGGCCCTCATGGGCGACCACGCCCTGGCCCTCGACGACCCCGGAGCGCTGCGCGCCGTGTTCGGGAGCGGGCTGTACCTGATGCTGATGGCGCTGTTGGCCGCAGGACTCACCGCGCTGCTGCGCAGCGGCGCCGCGGTGCTCGGCCTCCTCATACCCTTCCTCCTCATCCTGCCCTTCGTCATCGGCGAGGTGGCGGGCGGTGCGGCGCAGTACCTGCCGGACCGGGCGGGACAGGTCGTCCTGCACCAGACCCCGCCCGGTTCCCTGGGACCGTGGACGGGGCTGGGCGTCACGGCGCTGTGGGCGCTGACGGCCCTCCTCGCGGGCTGGGTGGCGGTCCGCTGTCGGGACGCCTGACCCCGGGCCAGTTGTCAGTCCTGCGGGGTTTACTGACGGCATGACCACCGGACTGCAACTCGACGCGATCGACCGGCTGCGGGAGCTCCCCTTCCCGGGGGAGCACCGCGGGTCGTACGGGGCGCGGAGCGGTCCGGGCTACCACCTGGTCGCGCTTCCCGCGGGAAGCCCGTCGTACGGCGCGGACGAGGATCCGGCGGGCCAGGAGGATCCGGGGCGCGAGGAGGAGCGGAGGGAACAGGTCTCCGCGGAGTACGCGGCGCTGGTGGGGGCGCTCACCGGGAGGTGGGGCCCTCCGCAGGTCCTCCCGTTCCTCGGGGTGAGGGACCGGGTCTTCTCCGAAGCGCCGGAGGCGGCGGCGGTGCCCGAGCCCTGGCGGGAGCTGTGCCAGGGCTCGGACCACGCGCAGCTCTGGTGGGTGACGGAGCGCTATGTGGCGGTCTGCGCCACCGACTGGGGCGCGGGGTGGGGACACGGGCTGACCGCCGCGGTCACGACCGTGGATCCGCCGTAGCGGCCGCGCGGAGCCGGCCGTACTCCTCCGCCATGGTCTCGGCCGTCCAGTGGGCGTTGAGTCCGCTGGGGTTGGGCAGGGCCCAGACGCGGGTCTCCCCGATGGTCCGCTCCTGCGGGCCGATCACCGCCTTCCGCTCACCGAAGGCGGTGCGGTAGGCGGTCACGCCGACCACGGCCAGCCACTCCGGCCGGAGCCGTGCCACCTTCTCCGTGAGGATCCGCCCGCCCTCGCGGAACTCCTCGGCGGTCAGCTCGTCGGCCCGGGCCGTGGCGCGGGCCACGACGTTCGTGATGCCCAGCCGGTAGGAGAGCAGTTCCTCCTGCTCAGCCGGGGCCAGACGACGCGGGGTGAAGCCGGACAGGTGCAGGACCGGCCAGAAGCGGTTGCCGGGACGGGCGAAGTGGTGGCCCGTCGCGGCCGACAGGAGCCCCGGGTTGATCCCGCAGAACAGCACGCGCAGACCGCCCGCGACCACGTCCGGGAGGACGCGGTCACGGGCGGCGGCAAGCTCTTCGGGGGTCAGAGGATCGACCCCGGAACGTACCCGGCGGCCTCCGGGTGCTGCTTGGCGATCTCCTCGATCCGGGCGATGACCGTGGCGACCTGGTCGCCGGCGGCACCGGTGAAGGAGAGCTTGTCCGCCATCAGGGCGTCCAGCTGCGCGCGGTCCAGCGGGATCCGCTCGTCCGCGGCGAGCTTGTCGAGCAACTCGTTGCGCTCGGCGCCCTGCTCCCGCATCGCGAGGGCCGAGGCCACCGCGTGCTCCTTGATGACCTCGTGGGCCACCTCGCGGCCCACACCGGCCCGCACGGCACCCATCAGGACCTTGGTGGTGGCCAGGAAGGGGAGGTAGCGGTCCAGCTCGCGGGCGACGACGGCCGGGAAGGCGCCGAACTCGTCCAGGACGGTGAGGAAGGTCTCCAGCAGGCCGTCGAAGGCGAAGAAGGCGTCGGGCAGGGCCACCCGGCGGACCACGGAGCAGGACACGTCGCCCTCGTTCCACTGGTCGCCGGCCAGCTCGCCGGTCATCGAGGCGTAGCCCCGCAGGATGACCATGAGGCCGTTCACACGCTCGCAGGAGCGGGTGTTCATCTTGTGGGGCATGGCCGAGGAGCCGACCTGGCCGGGCTTGAAGCCCTCGGTGACCAGCTCGTGGCCCGCCATCAGGCGGATCGTCTTCGCCAGGGAGGAGGGAGCGCCCGCCAGCTGCACCAGGGCGGTGACCACGTCGTAGTCGAGGGAACGGGGGTAGACCTGGCCCACCGAGGTGAAGGCCTGGGAGAAGCCCAGGTGCGAGGCGATGCGCTGCTCCAGCTCGGCGAGCTTGGACGCGTCGCCGCCGAGGAGGTCGAGCATGTCCTGCGCGGTGCCCACCGGGCCCTTGATGCCGCGCAGCGGGTAACGGGAGAGGAGGTCCTCCAGCCGGGCGTAGCCCACGAGCAGCTCGTCGGAGGCGGTCGCGAAGCGCTTGCCCAGGGTGGTGGCCTGCGCGGCCACGTTGTGGGAGCGGCCGGCCATGACCAGCTCGGCGTACTCGCCCGACAGCTTGGCCAGGCGCGCCAGCACGGCGACGGTGCGGTCGCGGACCAGTTCCAGGGAGAGGCGGATCTGAAGCTGCTCGACGTTCTCGGTGAGGTCGCGCGAGGTCATGCCCTTGTGGACGTGCTCGTGGCCGGCGAGGGCGTTGAACTCCTCGATGCGGGCCTTCACGTCGTGCCGGGTGACCTTCTCGCGCTCCGCGATGGAAGCGAGGTCGACCTGCTCCAGGACGCGCTCGTAGTCGGCCAGGGCGGCCTCGGGCACCTCGATACCGAGGTCCTTCTGGGCGCGCAGCACGGCGAGCCACAGCCGACGCTCCAGCGTCACCTTGTACTCGGGGGACCACAGGACGGCGAGCTCCGCGGAGGCGTAGCGGCCGGCCAGGACATTGGGGATGCGGGGCTTGGCTGTCACGTGTACGGATTCTACTGTCGATTCACGCAGGCCAGCGCCCCGCCCCCGCTTGTGGCTATCTACGAGAGCGGTGACTCGAAGGGCAGCAGCTCGGGACGCTTCGGCGGGCGGCCGTCCCCGGAGCTGCGGCCGGTCAGGCGGCGGCCGATCCAGGGGGCCAGGTGCTCCCGGGCGAAGCGGAGGTCGCTGGTCCGCCGCGAGGTCCAGCCGGCGGGGACCGAGGGCGGCAGCGGGGCCCGCCAGTCGTCCTCCGCGGGCAGCCCGAGGGTCTGCCAGACGGCCTCGGCGACCCGGCGGTGGCCCTCGGCGGTCAGGTGCAGGCGGTCCACGTCCCACATGCGGGGGTCGCCCAGGGCCTCGGACCCGTACAGGTCCACCACCAGGGCGCCGTGCCGGGCGGCCAGGGTGTCCACGAAGGAGAAGAGCTCTTCCACGCGGGGCCGAAAGCGTTCCATCACCGGTCCTCGGCGGCCCGGGGAACGCATCAGCACCAGCTGCCGGCAGGCCGGCGCCAGCCGGGTCACGGCCTCCTCCAGCAGCGCGGTCACCCGCCCCATGTCGCAGGACGGGCGGAGGGTGTCGTTCAGCCCGCCGACCAGCGTGATCACGTCCGGCTTCATGGCCGCGGCGGCGTCCACCTGCTCCTCGACGATCTGGCCGATGAGCTTGCCGCGGACCGCGAGGTTGGCGTATCGGAAGCCCGGCTCCCGGGCCGCGAGGCGGGCGGCCAGCAGGTCGGCCCAGCCCCGGTAGGAGCCGTCCGGAAGGCGGTCGGACATCCCCTCGGTGAAGGAGTCCCCGACCGCGACAAGACTGGTGTATGACGCATTCATCTCCATGGCGGAGCGATGTTACCCCGCGGTTCCCCCTCCCGTCAGGTGGGAACCGCGGGGGCTCTCAGGCGGCCGGCGCGTTCCCGAACAGCTCGCGGAGCACGTCTTCCATCGTCACCAGACCGGTCAGCGCCCCGTCCGCGCCGAGCACGGCCGCCAGATGGGTGCGGCTGCGCCGCATCGCGGTGAGCACGTCGTCCAGCGGGGTGTCCGCGCGGACCTGCGCAATGGCGCGGAGCGCCGACACGGGGAAGGGCTCCTCGCGCCGGTCCGAGGCGTCCAGGGTGTCCTTCACGTGCAGGTAGCCCAGGATCCGGTCCTGGGCTCCGAGCACCGGGAAGCGGGAGTACCCGGACGCCGCGGAGAGCCGTTCCAGTCCCGCCGGGCTGATGCCCTCCCGGGCGATCACCACCCGGTCCGCGGGCAGCACCACGTCGATCACGGGGCGACGGCCGAGCTCCAGTGCGTCGTGCAGCCGCTCGCTCGCCCGGTCGTCGATCAGCCCGGCGTCGCTGGAATCCTGCACGATGCGGGCCAGCTCGTCGTCCGAGAAGGTGGCGTTCACCTCGTCCTTCACGTCCACCCGCAGCAGCCGCAGCAGGGCGTTGGCGAAGGCGTTCACCGTGAAGATCACCGGGCGCAGCGCCCGGGTCAGGGTCACCAGCGGCGGCCCGAGCAGCAGGGCGGTGCGCACGGGCTCGGCCAGGGCCACGTTCTTCGGCACCATCTCCCCGAAGAGCATGTGCAGGTACGTGGCCAGGGCGAGGGCCACCACGAAGGAGATCGGGTGGGTCAGCCCGTGCGGTACGCCCACCGCTTCGAGCAGCGGGGTGAGCAGGTGGGCGATGGCGGGCTCCGCGACGATGCCCAGCACCAGGGTGCAGAGGGTGATCCCGAGCTGGGCGGCGGCCATCAGCGCCGAGACGTGCTCCAGTGCCCAGAGCACGCTGTGGGCGCGCCGGTCGCCGCGCTCGGCGTGCGGTTCGATCTGGCTGCGGCGCACCGAGATGAGGGCGAACTCGGCGCCGACGAAGAAGGCGTTCACGACGAGGGTCGCGAGGCCGATCAGCAGTTGCAGGGCGGTCATCGGGTCCTCCCCTCCCGGTCCGTCCCGGGGGCGGGCGGGGTCGGGCCGGAGGGCCCGCCCCTGTCGGCGCCGCCCGTATCGGCCCCGCCCGTGTCGGGTCCGTCGGTGTCGGTACCCCCGCGGGACCTGGTCCCGCGGGCCCGGCGCGGGTCCGTCGCCGCGGGTTCGTCTGCGGGGGCGTGCAGCAGGACGCGGGCCGCGCGGCGGCCCGAGGCGTCGACCACGTCCAGCCGCCAGCCGTCGAGCTCCAGGATGTCGCCCACGGCGGGGATCCGGCCGAGCCGGGCGGCCACGATACCGGCCAGGGTCTCGTACGGCCCCTCGGGCACCCGCAGGCCGATCCGCTCCAGCTGGTCGGTCCGGGCCGCGCCGTCGGCGGAGTACAGCCCGCGGCCCTCGGTGTCCGTGCCGGCGGGGGCCAGGTCGGGGGTCTCGTGCGGATCGTGCTCGTCGCGGACCTCTCCGACCACCTCCTCGACGATGTCCTCCAGGGTGGCCACCCCGGCCGTCCCGCCGTACTCGTCGATGACCACGGCCATGGTCCGGCGGCCGTAGAGCCGGTCCAGCAGCCGGTCCACGGTCAGGGACTCGGGGACGAGGAGGGGGTCGCGCAGCAGCTGGGAGACCGGCAGTCGGGGCCGGTCCTCCGCGGGCACGGCCAGCACGTCCTTGATGTGCACGGTGCCGACCACCGTGTCCAGGTTGCCCCGGTAGACCGGGAAGCGGGAGAGGCCGGTGGCCCGGGTGGCGTTGGCCACGTCCTCGGCGGTGGCCTGCACCTCCAGGGCGGTGACCTGCACCCGGGGGGTCATGACGTTCTCCGCGGTCAGGTCCGCGAGGTTCAGGGTCCGCACGAACAGTTCCGCGGTGTCCTTCTCCAGGGCGCCCTCTCGCGCCGAGTGCCGGGCCAGCGCCACCAGCTCCTGCGGGGACCGGGCCGAGGCCAGTTCCTCGGCCGGCTCCATGCCGAGCCGGCGCACCAGGTGGTTCGCGGTGGTGTTCAGGTGCGAGATGAGCGGCCGGAAGGTGGCCGTGAACACGCGCTGGGCCGTGGCCACCCGCTTGGCGACCGCCAGGGGGGAGGAGATCGCCCAGTTCTTCGGGACGAGCTCGCCGACCACCATCAGCACCACGGTCGAGAGCACGGTGCCCAGGACGAGCGCGGTGGAGGAAGCGGCCCCCGCGGACAGCCCCACGGCCTCGAAGGGGCCCTGGAGCAGGGCCGCGATCGAGGGTTTGGAGATCATGCCGATCACCAGGCCGGTCACGGTGATGCCCAGCTGGGCGCCGGAGAGCTGGAAGGTCAGGCTGCGCACGGCGGACAGGGCCCCGGCCGCGCCGCGCTCTCCGCGCTCGGCGGCCTCTTCGAGGGCGCGGCGTTCGACGGTGGTCAACGAGAACTCCGCCGCGACGAACACGCCGCAGGCCAGGCAGAGCAGCAGCGCCACGAGGAGCAGGAGCAGTTCGGTCATCGGTTCACCTCCGTCCCATGATCGGCCAGGGGGCGGTGTCGTGCGCGGCGTCGGCGGCGCGGGTGCTCACCCGGGGCACGGGCACGCTCCTCTTCTCATACGTCCCGGGATCGGCGCGCGAGCGGCTTCACCCAGCGGGTCCAGTGGTCCTCGGGCGTGTACCCCGCCGCCCGCCAGGCAGCCCGCGCGCGGTCGTTGCGGTCCAGGACCATGGCGTCGCCGCGCCGTCCGCCCAGGGCGACGAAGCGCTCCTCCGCGGCGGTCAGCAGGGCCGTGGCCACCCCGCGGCGACGCTGCTCCGGATGCACGGCCAGCCGGTAGAGGTGGCACCGCCAGCCGTCGAAACCGGCGATCACGGTGCCGACCAGAAGGTCGTCGCGTTCCGCGAGCAGCAGGGCGCCCGGGTCCCGGGTGACCAGGCCCGCCACGCCCGCGAGGTCGTCGCTGATGCTGGTGCCCTCGGCCGCCGCGGCCCAGAACTCCAGGACGGCAGGCAGTTCGTCGGGGCGTGCGGGCCTGATGTGAAGATCGTCCATGGCGGCATCCCATCACCCGGTGCGGCCCCCGGTCGACCGGATTCCACGGTCCGGACCCCGGGCGCACGGATCGGTCTCCGACCCCGGCCCCGGGCGCGCGGGAGGGTCCGACGGCCGGCGGGACGGGCGGCCGGACGCGTGGCCCGGGACTCGGCCGGGCCCACGGTGCTCGCACGCGGCCGGACCGGTTCCCGTCTGCCCCTCCGTGGACCCGAGGGCGGCGGGTCAGCCCGGTGGGCGGCGGGCCGCGCCCAGGACGCAGGAGGAGGTGGGCAGGGCCGGGCCCCGTTCGGGCACCCGCACCCCGCGCTGCGCGGTGATCTCGAAGCCTGCTGCCTCCAGGGCCGCGAGGACGTCCCGGGCGGTGTGGCAGCCGCCGAACAGCCGGGGCCACACGGTGCGGTCCAGGGCCCGCTGCACGGCGGCCGTGCCGGGCCCCGGCGCGAGGCCGTGCTCGAAGAACCGCACCTCGCCCCCGGGTCGCACCACGCGGTGCAGCTCGGCGAGGGAGCGCGGCAGGTCACCGACGGTGCACAGCACCAGGCAGCAGACGGCGGCGTCGAACGAGGCGTCCGCGGCGGGCAGGGCCTCGGCGGTGCCGGACACGACCCGGACCGGTGCCGTCACGTGGTCCGCGGCGCGCTCCGCCAGCCGGCGCAGCACCGGCTCCGGCTCCACGGCCAGGACGTCCGTGACGGTGCCCGGGTAGTGCGGGAAGTTCAGGCCGTTGCCCGCCCCGATCTCGACCACGCGGCCCGACAGCCCGTCCAGGAGTTCGGCGCGGAGCGCCGCGATCCCGCCGTGCGCGTCGGCCCGCACGCTCATCCGGGCGTAGCAGCGGGCGAACAGGGGATGGTGCACGGGCTCGCCCGGGAGCTGCGGTCTGTGGCGGCGCAGGGGCACGGGGGGCCTCCCGGGGGATCGGTGGGGGACCCCTCCAGTCTCCCCCGCGCGTCGCCGCCCGACCCGTTCCGACCCGGAGCGAACGGGACCGGTGTGCCTCCCGGGTCCGGCCCGCTCCTTCGTCGCGCTCCGCGGCGGAGCAGACGGCGGGCAGCGGGCGGCGGACGGCGGGCGGCTGGGCCCTCCACCCGCCGCCCCGCGATCAGCCCCAGGTCTCCAGGAAGGAACCGGCGGACCAGGTGCCGCCCAGCTCGGGGGCCAGCCAGCCCGGGGCCCCGGTCCGGAACTCCGCCGGCTCCAGAGCCCCGGCGGCCTCGGGCAGGGCGCCCAGCAGCGGGGCGCCCGAGACGAGCGGAAGGTCGGCGAGGTTGCAGCGGGCGGCCAGGTCCGGGGAGCCGGGCCAGCTGCCGACCACCAGGCCGAGGTTCCGCAGGCCGCGGGCGGCCAGGGCCTCGGCGGTGAGGGCCGCCGTGTTCAGGGTGCCCAGTCCCGCCGGTACGACCAGCAGCACGGGCGCCCCGAGCAGTCGTGCGGCGTCCGCGAGGGTGCCGCCCTCGGAGTCGAAGCGGACCAGGAGCCCGCCCGCGCCTTCGACGAGCACCAGGTCGTGGTCGCGGTCCAGCCGCTCCGCGGCGGCCGCCACCTCCGCCGGGCGCACCGGCGGCAGCCCGGCCCGGGCCGCCGCCCGCTCCGGGGCCAACGGCTCCGGGTAACGGGCCAGTTCCAGGCCGGTCACCGCGGACCCGGCCAGCCGGGTCACCTCCGCGACGTCCCCCGCCTCCTGCGGGCCCACTCCGGTCTGGGCGGGCTTGAGGACCGCCACCGTGCGGCCCGCCGCGAGGGCCGCCGCCGCGACCGCCGCGGTCGCGACGGTCTTCCCGATCTCCGTGCCGGTCCCCGACACCACCACCACGCTCATGCGGGGCTCAGCCTTCCCGTGCGGCCGCGCACACCGCGCGGCAGATCCGTGCCACGTCCGCGTCCGAGGTGACGTAGGGCGGCATGACGTAGACGAGGTCGCGGAAGGGGCGCAGCCACACGCCCTCGCGGACCGCGGCGCGGGTGGCCGCGGCCATGTCGACGGGGTGGTCCAGCTGCACCACGCCGATCGCGCCCAGGACCCGTACCTCGCGGACCCCGGGCAGTGCGGCGGCCGGGGCCAGGCCCTCGCGCAGCCCGGCCTCGATCCGCTTGACCTCCTGGGCCCAGTCCTGTTCCAGGAGCAGGTCCAGGGAGGCCAGGGCGACGGCGGAGGCCAGCGGATTGCCCATGAAGGTGGGGCCGTGGGCCAGCACCGGCATGGCCCCGCCGGAGATCCCCTCGGCGACCCGCGTGGTGCACAGCGCGGCGGCCAGCGTCAGGTAGCCGCCGGTCAGCGCCTTGCCCACGCACAGCACGTCCGGGGTGATCCCGGCGTGGTCGGCGGCGAAGAGGGCGCCGGTCCGGCCGAAGCCGGTGGCGATCTCGTCGAGGACGAGCAGCACCTCGTACTCGTCGCACAGTTCGCGCAGCACCCGCACGTACGCGGGGGAGTGGAAGCGCATGCCGCCGGCGCCCTGCACCACGGGTTCCACGATGACGGCGGCCAGCTCGTGGGCGTGCTCGGCGATGAGGGAGCGCAGGTGGGCCACGTACGCGGGGTCCGGCTCGGAGTCGAAGCCGCCGGGCGGGACGTCCGCGAACACCTGTCGTGGCAGGTGTCCCTGCCACAGCTCGTGCATGCCGCCCTCGGGGTCGCACACGGCCATGGGCTGCCAGGTGTCGCCGTGGTAGCCGCCGCGCCAGGTCATCAGGCGGGTCTTGCCGGCACGGCCGACGGACTGCCAGTACTGCAGGCACATCTTGACGGCGACCTCGACGGCCACCGAACCGGAGTCGGCCAGGAACACGTGCTCCAGCCCCGGCGGGGTGATCTCCACCAGTCGGGCGGCGAGCCGGACGGCGGGCTCGTGGGTGAGCCCGCCGAACATGACGTGGCTCATCCGGCCGAGCTGGTCGGTGACGGCCTGGTTGAGGACCGGGTGGTTGTAGCCGTGGACGGCCGACCACCAGGAGGACATGCCGTCGACCAGTTCGCCGTGGCCCTCGGCGGGTTCGGCGAGCTTCAGCCGGACCCCGGAGGCGGCGGCGACGACCAGTGGCTCCTGGCGTCCGGGCATCGGCCCGTAGGGGTGCCAGACGTGCTGCCGGTCGAGCTCCAGGAGCTCGGCCGTGCCCAGGGCCGCCGGGGCGGGTGCCCCGGCGGCCGGGAGGAGGGGGTCAGGCATTGGGGGCGAGGTCCGTTCCCGCACCGCGACGGCGCACCGCGACCAGGTCCGGGCGGACCTCTCCGGGCGCGGGCCCGGCCGGACCAGGGGCCGGGGCGGACAAAGAGCGGGCTCCGGCTTTGGTGTGAGCTGACCC
>NZ_JBEOSD010000073.1:0-36921 GCF_040302735.1 Streptomyces sp. NPDC097619
ACCCCGGACTCCCTCAGAACCACGCCAAGTTTGAACGCAACCTCATCCACGACAACAACCAGGACTACTACCGCCACGTCGCCGACGGCACCTGCAGGGTCCAGACCACGGTCATCTCGCCGGTGACGGCCTCGTCCTCGCGCCGGATGCTGATGGCCACGGGGAACTCGGGGCGGCCGCCCGCGTCGAGTTCGGCGACGATCTCGGCGGCCGGGCGGCCGAGGGTGGCGGTGGCGGTGACCACGCCCTTGGCCAGCTTCTTGTAGCCGATCTCGGCCTTGACGGCCAGCGGCACGGCGCGGGAGAGCTGGTCGCCGAAGGCGGCCAGCACGATGGCGCCGCTGGCGGACTCGGCGAGGGTGAACATCGCTCCGGCGTGCGGGCCGCCGATGTGGTTGTGGTACGCGGGCTGGTCCGGCAGGCGCACCACGGCACGCTCCGGGGTGGTCTCCAGGAACTCCAGGTTCAGCGTGCGGGCCATCGGCACGGTCGCGGCGAGGAGTTCGCCCACGTTCATCTGGTCAGCGCTCATGGGGCCTGATGTTACCCACGAGTAGCGCGCCTTGGCCAGAGCCGGCCCGGGGGCGGCCGTGGCCTCCGCACCCCTCCCCCCTTATGGTTACTCGCCATGTGGCCAGAACAGCAGCCGCCCGGGGGCGAGCAGAACGCGCAGAACGGGCAGCCGAACCCGTACCAGCAGCCGGGGCAGCCGAACCCGTACCAGGCAGGGGCCCCGGACCGGCCCGGCGCCCCGCAGCCCGGCGGCTACGGCTACCCGCAGCAGCCGCCCGCCGACACCGCGCCCGACGGGTACCCGCTCCAGCCGCCGGCCCAGGCCGGCGCGTACGGCTACCCGCAGCAGCCCGCCGAGCCGGCCGCCGGCCAGGCCCACCCGCAGCAGGCGTACCAGAACGCCGGCCCGTACGGGTACCCCCAGCCGCCCACCGTGGACGCCTGGGGCTACGGGCAGCAGCCGCCGGAGCCGCCGAAGGGCCGCAACACCACCAAGATCGTCGCCATCGGCGCGGCGGTGGCCGTGGTCGTGGCCGGTTCGGTGACGGCCGGTCTGCTCATGAACAAGAAGGACGACGACAAGAAGCCGACCGCCGACGGCAAGCCCAGCGCCTCGGCCCCCGCCGCCTCCGCCTCGCCCTCCGGCAACCCGCGGGCCGGCGCCGCCGGACTCAAGCCGACCGTGGAGGGGTGGAAGGTCGTCTTCAACCCCAAGTACGGGGTGGCCTTCGACGTGCCCGCCGAATGGGCCGTCGACCCCTCCGGCACCTCCCGGGGCTTCGCCGACGCCAAGAAGAACGACGGCATGCCCGTGGTCAGCATGTCCGGCACCGCGGTCCTCAAGGAACAGTGGTGCACCGAGGACTCCGACAAGGACGGCTACGCGGAGAAGACCAGCCTCGCCGAGGCGGGCACCAAGGGCGGACAGGGCGCCAAGAACACCGAGGAGGCCGTCCGCAACGAGGCAGGCAACTGGGTCTGGGCCGGGTTCGCCCAGAAGGAGCCCAAGGGCACCGTCAAGGTCTCCAAGGCCAAGGCGTACACCACGGCCTCCGGTCTGAAGGGCCACTACGCCACCGCCCGGGCGGCCGGCGTCAAGAAGGCCGGCAAGTGCGACACCGACGGCAAGTCGATCGCCTTCAGCTTCAAGACCGCCAAGGGCGACTTCGCGAGCTTCGTCTTCTTCGGCGTCGACTCGGTCAAGGGCGAGTACTCCTCCACCAAGGCCAAGAAGATCCTCAAGACGGTCCGCCTGGTCACCGCGTCGTAACCGCACCCGCCGGGGGCCGGCCTCCCGTCCGTATTCCATTTGGCGGACCGGCCCCCCGCCGGGAATAGTGCACCGGTGACCCCGCGTACCACCGCCGGCCGCCCCGCCTGGGCCGGCCGCAACTACACCCTGCTGACCACCTCCGCCGTCATCACCACCCTGGGCAGCCACGGCGCCCTGGTCGCCTCGGCCTTCGCCGTCCTGGAGACCGGCGGCAGCGGGGCCGACGTCGGCCTCGTCGCCGCCGCCCGCACCCTCCCGCTCGTGCTGTTCCTGCTGATCGGCGGCGCCCTGGCCGACCGGATCCCGCGGCACCGTGTCATGGTCGCGGCCAACGCCCTCAACTGCGTCTCCCAGGGCGTCTTCGCCGTGCTGGTGCTGACCGGCGAGGCCCGGCTCTGGCACATGATGCTGCTCTCCGCCCTCGGCGGCACCGGGCAGGCCTTCTTCAGCCCCGCGGCCGAGGGAATGCTGCTGTCCACCGTCACGGGCGAGCAGGCCAACCGCGCCTTCGCCCTGTTCCGGATGTCCGTCAACGGCGCGGGCATCGGCGGCGCGGCCCTCGGCGGCGCCCTCACCGCCGCCATCGGGCCGGGCTGGGTCCTCGCCGTGGAGTCGGTGGCCTTCGCCCTCGCCGGCGGCCTGCGGGCCTTCCTCGACGTCGGCCACGTCCCCGCCCGCGCCCCCGGCGGCGGACTCCTCTCCGACCTGCGCGAGGGCTGGCAGGAGTTCAGCGGACGCCCCTGGCTGTGGAGCATCGTGCTCCAGTTCTCCGTGGTGGTCGCCGTGGTCGGCGCGGCCGAGTCCGTGTACGGACCCCTGGTCGCCCGCGAACACCTGGGGGGCGCCGCCCCCTGGGGCATCGCGCTCGGCGCGTTCGGCGTGGGCACCATCGGCGGCGCCCTGCTGATGATGCGCTGGAAACCGCGCCGGCTGCTCTTCACCGGCACGCTGTGCGTGTTCCCGCTGGCCCTGCCCTCGGCCGGCCTGGCGGTACCGCTGCCGGTGTGGGCCCTCTGCCTGGTGATGCTGGTCAGCGGAGTCGCCATCGAGGTGTTCGGGGTCAACTGGATGACCGCCATGCACCAGGAGATCCCGGAGGAGAAGTTCTCCCGGGTCGCCGCCTACGACTGGTTCGGCTCGGTGTCGATGGTCCCGCTGGCCACCGCACTGGCCGGGCCCGTCGAATCCGCCGTGGGCCGCTCCACCGCGCTCTGGGGCTGTGCCGCCCTGGTCGTCCTGGTGACGGCGGCCGTGCTGGCCGTCCCCGACGTCCGCCGGCTCACCCGCCGCCCCGCCCCGGCCCGCACCACGGCCCCCGGCGCCGCGTCCGAGGCGGCCCCGGCCGCGGCGGTCGGGGCGAAGGCATGACGGCGTGACGGCGTGGTCGGGAACGCCCGGATCGGGTCGCTTCCGGGGTCCGCCCGGCCGTGCGCTCAGAGGCTGAAGGCGCCCGAGGGGGGTTCCGGGGAGGGAGCCGCCTCCGCGTCGTGGACCGGGCGGGCGCCGGCGCGCAGGCGGCCCAGGGCGATCCCCTCCTCGACGCGGGCCGGGAAGGGGTCGGCGGCGCACCGGCGGGCCAGGCCCGACAGGTCGGGCGCGGTGTGCGCCGCGAGCAGGAGCACGTTCCCGAACCGCCGACCGCGCAGCACCGCCGGCTCGGCGACCAGCGCCTGGAAGGGGAACGCGGCCGCGAAGTTCGCCAGCTGGGAGCGGAGGAAGTCGAAGGGGGCCCCGTCGGCCAGGTTCGCGGCGTACAGACCGCCGGTCCGGACCACCCGGGCCGCCTCCCGCGCGTACTCCACGGAGGTCAGCTGCGCGGGCACCCGCGAACCGCCGAACACGTCCGCCACCAGCAGATCCGCGGATCCCGCCGGGGCGGCCTCCAGCCAGGCGCGGGCATCGGCGGCGTGCACCTCGACGCCGCAGCCGGCGGGCAGCGGCAGCGCCTCGGCGACCAGCTCCAGCAACGGCCCGTCCGCGTCCACCACCCGCTGCCGGGAACCCGGCCGGGTGGCCGCCGCGTAGCGGGGCAGGGTGCAGGCCCCGCCGCCCAGGTGCACCAGGTCCAGCGGCCGGCCTTCCGGAGCCGCGCAGTCGAGGACGTGCCCCAGCCGGCGCAGGTACTCGAACTGCAGGTGCAGCGGGTCGTCGAGGTCCACGTAGGACTGCGGCGCCCCGTCCACCGTCAACAGCCAGGCCCGGTCCCGGTCCACGTCGGGCAGGAGCCGGGCGGTGCCCCCGGCCACGGCACGGATCACCGGTATCGCTTCGTCCACCCGCCCATTGTGACGGCTCCCGGGGCCGGAGGGGACCGCCGGTCAGTCGGACCAGACGGCCGCCGCCTCCGCGGCGTGGGCGGCGGCCTGGGCCAGGCCGGCGCGGGCCGCCGGGGCCCGACGGGCCGGGTCGAGGACGTTGCGCCCGAAGGCCCTGCGGGACTCCTTGTCCGGGGTGATCAGCAGCACCCGGGCGCCGGCCGCCCGCAGGGACTCGACCTGCGCGCGGGGCGGGGTCAGGTGTTTGGCCCCGAGGCTCATCGGGGCGAGCACCACCACGCGTTCGTACCCGGCGGCGAGGTCGGCGTTGGCGGCGGAGCGGATCCCGCCGTCGATGTAGCGGGCCCCGTCGACCGTGGCCGGGGGCCACACCCCCGGTACGGCGCAGCTGGCGCAGACCGCGTCGAGGAGTCCGGCGCCGTCGGAGCCGTCGAACGCGCGCAGTTCCCCGGTGTCCGCGGACACGGCGGTGACGAGCAGCCGCCGAGCGGGCCACTCCCGGGAGACCAGGCGGGCGGCGAGCACCCGCCGGCGGTCGTCCTCCGGTCCGGTACGGGCGGCCAGGGCGGCGGCGCCGACCCGGCGCCGGAACTCCTCGGGTCCGCCGGCGCGGAGCAGGGCGAGCCCGTGGCGGGCGAGCACACCGGCACCGAGTCGGGCCGCGGTCTCCCCGGCGGGGTCGACGAGCTGGCGTTCGTACAGGGCGGCGGGCGTGAGGAGCCCGGAGGTGAGCTGGGCGCCGACCACGGACCCGGCCGAGGTGCCGACCACCAGGTCGGCGGTGCCGAGATCGGTGCCCGCGGCCGCCAGCCCGTAGAGGATCCCGCACTCCCACCCGATGCCGGTGAGGCCGCCGCCGCCCAGTACCAGTGCCGTCCGCCCGCCCATGCCGTCCCCTTTCCCGTGCCGTCCGTGCGGGCGGCACGGTGCCGACCCGTGGTGACGGCAGTCTGTCCCACCGGGCCGACCGGCACCACGGCGCCCCGGGCCCCTCTTGCCCGCGGCAGGGGTCCGCGGCGGGGTCCCGCGACGGCTCGGGGAGTCGCCGCGGGACCCGCGCGGGTCGGCCCGTCGCGGTTCAGAGGACCTCGGTCACCGTCCCCGCCCCGACCGTCCGCCCGCCCTCCCTGATGGCGAAGCCGAGGCCGGGCTCCAGGGGGACCGCCCGGTCCAGGGTCACGGTCATGAGCACCGACTCCCCCGGCCGCGCGGTCCCGGTGCCGGGCAGCTCGACCCGCCCCGCCAGGTCGGCGGTGCGCAGGTGGAACTGCGGCCGGTACCCGCTGGACAGCGGGGTGGCCCGGCCGCCCCGCCGGCTCGGCAGCAGGTCGACCCGGGCGGTGAACACCCGGCGGGGCGTCACGCTGCCGGGGGCGGCGGCCACGTGCCCGCGGCGCACCGCGCCCCGGGGCACCCCGCGCAGCAGCAGCGCGCAGTTGTCCCCGGCCTCCGCCCGCTCCATGGGGCGCCCGAAGGTCTCCAGTCCGGTGACGACGGACTGCACGGGGACGCCGTCCCCGCCGAGGAGCTCGATCCGGTCCCCGGGGCGCACGGTGCCGCGCTCCAGGGAGCCGGTGACCACGGTGCCGCGGCCGGTGATGGTGAGCACGTTCTCCACCGGCAGCAGGAACGGGGCCTCCGTGTAGCGCACCGGGGTGGGCACGTAGGTGTCCACCGCGTCGAGCAGCGCCTCCACGGCGGCGACCCAGCGCGGCTCCCCGCGCAGGGCGCCGAGCCCGGAGACCCGTACCACCGGGACCCGGTCCCCGCCGTAGCCGTGCGCGGTGAGGAGTTCGCGGACCTCCAGCTCGACCAGGTCGGTGAGCTCGGGGTCCCCGGCGTCGGCCTTGTTGAGGGCCACCACGACGTGGTCCACGCCGACCTGCCGGGCGAGGAGCACGTGCTCGGCGGTCTGCGGCATGACCCCGTCGAGGGCCGAGACGACCAGGACGGCCCCGTCGAGCTGGGCGGCGCCGGTGACCATGTTCTTCACGTAGTCGGCGTGGCCGGGCATGTCCACGTGGGCGTAGTGGCGGGTCTCCGTCTCGTACTCGACGTGGGCGAGGTTGATGGTGATGCCGCGGCGGGCCTCCTCGGGGGCCCGGTCGATGCGGTCGAAGGGCACGTAGGAGGCGCCGCCCCGGTCGGCGAGGACCTTGGTGATGGCGGCGGTGAGGGTGGTCTTGCCGTGGTCGACGTGCCCCATGGTGCCGATGTTCAGGTGGGGCTTGGTGCGGACGTAGGCCGTCTTGGACATGGCTGTGCCTGTTCCTTCCCGGAACGCGGAGCGGAAGCGGGACCCCTGGATCCGGCCGACCCTCCCCCTGTGGGGTCCGCCGGACGTTCCGGGAAGGGTCAGCTTCGTGCGCCGCCGAAGGGCAGCGGCCGCGCGGTGGCCGCGGGGGCCGTGACGGCCGCGGTCGACGCCGTGGATTCGGTCGCCGCCGCGGGCAGGAGGGCCCGGGGGGCCGTGGGGCCGGGCACGGCGGGGCCGGTCGGGACGGCCTTCGGCGCGTCCGCGTCGGCGGACGGCGCTGCGAGGAAGGCGAACCGGCTCATGCCCCGATGCTGCCCGCCCCGGCCGCCCCCCGTCGAACTGTTTTCCGTTCCGGCCCGCCCGCTCCGCCGCCTTCCCGGCAGTTCGGTCCGCCGCGCGGGGCCCCGCCGGGTCGCCCCGCCGCGGGCTCGCGGCCCGGACGGCGGCCGATCCGCGCCCGGCGGGACGGTGGCGTCGCGGCGCGCCGGGCGGCACCGTCCCGCCGTTTTCCCGCCGCCTGTTGTTCACCGGGATGAGGCAAGGATTACGGCGATCACACGGACGGGTCGGTTAGTCTCCCCGGATGTCTCTCCTGTTCGCCCCCTGGGCTCGGCTCGCGCTGCTCGTCCTGCTGCTCGCCGCGGCGGGCACCGGCGTCCTCGTGTACGAGCCGCAGCGCCTGCTGTCCGAGGGCTGGCAGCCGAGCCTGCCCGCGGGCCCGGCGGTGCTGCTGTTCGCCGTGGGGTACGGACTGTGCACCGCGGCCTTCGTTCCGCGCCCGCTGCTGAACCTCGCCGCCGGGGCCGTGTTCGGCTCCCAATTGGGGCTCGTCGCCGCCGTCGGCGGCACCGTGCTCGGGGCGGCCGCGGCCTTCGGGCTGGGCCGGGTCCTCGGGCAGCGGGCGCTCCGCCCCTACCTGCGGGGACGCTGGCTGACGGCCGTGGACGGACAGCTGAGCCGGCACGGGTTCCGGTCCATGCTCGCGGTGCGGATCTTCCCCGGCGTGCCCTTCGCCGCGGCCAACTACGGCGCCGCCGTCTCGAAGATGAAGTGGCTGCCCTTCCTCCTGGCCACCGCCATCGGCACGGTGCCCAACACGGCCGCGTACGTGCTCGCCGGTTCCAGCGCTTCCTCGCCCACCTCCCCGCTGTTCCTGGCGTCCTTCGGCTTCATCGCCGTGTCGGGCCTGGTCGCGGCCGTGGTCGGATGGCGCAAGCGGCACCGGCTCGCCGCGGTCGCGACCCCCGCCGGGACCCCTGTGGTCGGGAGCGCCGTCTCCGGGCCCTAGCATCTGACCCGCACCTCCCCGACGATCACTCTCTAAGGACGAGCGCAAGCCGACATGAGCTGGTTCGAATCCCTAATCCTCGGGCTCGTCCAGGGCCTCACGGAGTTCCTGCCGATCTCCTCCAGCGCCCACCTGCGGCTGACCGCAGCGTTCGCGGGCTGGCACGACCCCGGAGCCGCCTTCACCGCGATCACCCAGATCGGCACCGAGACGGCCGTCCTGATCTACTTCCGCAAGGACATCGCGCGGATCCTCTCGGCCTGGTTCCGGTCGCTCAGGGACAAGCGGATGCGCTCCGACCACGACGCACAGATGGGCTGGCTGGTCATCGTCGGCTCCATCCCGATCGGTGTCCTGGGCATCACCCTCAAGGACCAGATCGAGGGCCCGTTCCGTGACCTGCGGCTGATCGCCACCACCCTGATCGTCATGGGCATCGTGCTCGGCATCGCCGACCGCCTCGCGGCCCGCGACGAGACCGGCGGCCGGCACCGCGCCATCCGGGAGCGCAAGACCCTCAAGGAGCTGGGCGTCCGGGACGGCCTGATCTTCGGCGTCTGCCAGGCCATGGCACTGATCCCCGGCGTCTCCCGGTCCGGCGCGACCATCTCCGGCGGTCTGCTCATGGGCTACACCCGGGAGGCGGCGGCCCGCTACTCCTTCCTGCTGGCCATCCCCGCCGTCCTCGCCTCCGGCGCCTACGAGCTGAAGGACGCGGGCGAGGGGCACATCTCCTGGGGTCCCACGATCTTCGCCACCGTGATCGCCTTCGTGGTGGGCTACGCGGTCATCGCGTGGTTCATGAAGTTCATCACCACGAAGTCGTTCATGCCGTTCGTGATCTACCGGATCCTCCTCGGCATCCTGCTGTTCATCCTGGTCGGAGCCGGTGTGCTCAGCCCCCACGCGGGCGAGTCGGCCGGCTGACCGGGGCACCGGGCGCCCTCCGCGGGGTCCGACCGGGAACGTCCGCACGTTCCCGGTCGGGCCCCGCGTCGTTGTGCCTGGCGGAGCCGGCCCCGGGAAGCGGGGCGCGGCGGGAAGTCGGCGAGGACGAGCAGGGGGTGTCCGGATGAAGCGGCGCGTGGTGTTGGAGCGGTTCCCGGCAGGGAGTCCCCGCGGCAGCTGGCCCGCGGAGGAGTACGCGGCCGAGCGGCTGCGCGAAGGGGTGGCGGCGGAGGTGGTGATGGACCTGGACTCGGACGCCTTCCTGGTGGTGGTGCGCCAACGCGAGGCGCGTTCCGGCCACTGACCGGGCCACCGGGATCCGGTCCCCGCACGCCCCTTGGCCTGGCGGGTCCGCTGTCCCACACTGACCCGATGACGCAGCGTGTGGACCTCGCGACGGTAATGGACCGGCTGGCGGTGGACGGTGTCGTCACCGGGTACGCGGTGGCGGTGGACGACGGCGACTGGACGGCGTACCGGGCGCTGTTCACCCGGGACGGCCGGGCCGACTACCGGGAGGCGGGCGGGATCGAGGGGTCCGCGCCCGCGGTGGCGGACTGGTTGGCGGAGACGATGACGATGTTCCCGGTGCGCCAGCACCTGATCGTCAACCGGCGGATCACCCTGGAGGACGCGGACGGGGCCCCCGGGGACCGGGCCGAGGTCCGCGCGGACTTCGTGAACCCCATGCGGCTGACCGGCCCGGAGGACCCGTCCACCGCGCCCAACTTCATCGCGGGCGGCCGGTACACCTTCGAGCTGTCCCGGACCTGGGAGGGCTGGCGGCTGCGCCGGGTGACGGTGCACGAGAAGTGGCGGCACCACACGGCGGCGGGCTGAGCCCGGCCCCACACTGGAAGCCGAACGGGAGGAGCGGCATGCGATTCCTGACGGGTTCCGGCGGCCCGACGGCCGCCGGTGGCGGCACGGACCCCGGAGGTACGGGCCCCGGTGGCGGGGACGGCGGTGGCGCGGACGGCGCGGGTACGGATCCCGGGGCCGCGGGCACCGGACGCTCCGGGACGCGCCCCGCCGCGCCCTCCGGGGCCGGCCGGTGGTACCGGCGCCCCGGGGCACGGCTGCCCGCGGCGCTCCTGGCCGGTGCCCTGCCCGCCCTGGCCTTCCCGGCGCCCTCGCTGTGGTGGTGGGCGTACGGGGCGCTGGTGCCGTGGATGCTGCTGCTGCGGACGGCCCCCACCGGTCGGCGGGCCGCGCTGGAGGGCTGGCTCGGCGGGCTGGGTCTGGTGGTGGCCCTGCACCACTGGCTGCTGCCGAGCCTGCACGTGTTCCTGCTGCCGCTGGCGGCGCTGCTGGGCGTGCTGTGGATCCCCTGGGCGCTGTTGGTGCGGGCCCTGCTGGCCGGCCGGCCGCGGGCCCGGCGGGCGGCGGCCGCGTTGGTGCTGGTGCCCTCGGGGTGGCTGTTGTCGGAGCTGGCCCGGTCCTGGGAGGGGCTGGGTGGACCGTGGGGGTTGCTGGGGGCGAGCCAGTGGCAGGTGCCCGCGGTGCTGCGGGTGGCCTCGGTGGGCGGGGTGTGGCTGGCGGGCCTGCTGGTGGTGGCCGTGAACACCGCGCTGGTCCTGCTGCTGACCGGCCCCCGGTCGCCGCGGGTGGCGGTGGCCGGTGCGGCGGGGCTCGCGGTGTGCGCGGCGGGTACGGTTGCCGCCTGGGCGTGGGCCCCGCAGCCGCGTGCGTACGGCGCGCTGCGGGTGGCGGTGGTGCAGCCGGGGGTGGTGGCGGGCCCGGACAGCGTCGAGCGCCGGTTCACGGAGGCGGAGCGGCTGACGCGACAGCCCGCCCTGCGCGGGGTGGACCTGGTCGTGTGGGGCGAGTCGGGGGTGGGCGCGGACCTGGACGCCCGTCCGGACCTGCTGCGGCGGCTCACCGCGGCGGCCCGGGAGGTGGGGGCGCCGCTGCTGGTGAACGTGGACGCGCGCGCGGACGCCCGGGGCGACCGGCCCGCCGGGATCTACAAGAGCGCCGTGCTCGTGGACGGGCGGGGCCCCACCGGTGACCGTTACGACAAGATGCGGCTGGTGCCCTTCGGGGAGTACGTGCCGGCCCGGGAGCTGCTGGGTTGGGCCACCTCGGTGGGCCGGGCCGCGGGCGAGGACCGGCGGCGGGGGGCGGCGCCGGTGGTGATGGAGCTGCCCGGGCGGCCCGGGGTCCGGATCGGTCCGCTGGTCTGTTTCGAGTCGGCCTTCCCGGACATGAGCCGGTACCTGGCGGGCCACGGGGCGGACCTGATCGTGGTGCAGTCGGCCACCTCGTCCTTCCAGGACAGTTGGGCCCCCGCCCAGCACGCCTCCCTGGGGGCCTTGCGGGCCGCCGAGACGGGCCGCCCGGTGGTGCACGCGACCCTCACCGGGCAGAGCGCCGGCTACCTGCCGTCCGGGGCCCCGGCCGGCCCCCCGCTGGGCACCTCCGCGCGGGCCGCCACGGTGTACGGGGTCCCGCTCGTGACGGGCCGGACCCTGTTCGTCCGCTACGGGCCCTGGCCGGTGTACGCGGCCCTGTCGGCGTTGGCCGCGGCGGGGCTGGTGGGCCTCGCGGGGCGGGGCCGGCGCACGGCGCGGGACGGGTCGGGGCCCGGGGTCAGCGGGCGTCCTCCAGGGCGGTGAGCACGATCCGCTCGCACAGTTCGTGGGTGAGGAGGGCGTCCCGGGCATCGAGGAGCTTGCCGGCGGCGACGGCCTCCAGGAAGGAGTCCACGACCTGCTCGATGCCGCGCTGCCGGGCCACGGACACCCAGTCCCCGCGGCGGCGCACGGTGGGCTGGCCGCGGTGGTCGACGATCTCGGCGAGGTTGCGGACCTCGCGCTTGGTGTCCTGTCCGGAGACCTCCAGGACCTCCTCGGTGGAGCCGGAGAGCCGGTTCATGATGCCGAGGGCGGTGAACCCGTCGCCGGCGAGCTGGAGCACCACCTGGTGCATGAGCCCGTCGCGCACCACGGCGCGGACGTCGATCCGGTCGGCCTCGCCGGGGAGCAGGAAGCGCAGGGTGTCCACGACGTGGATGAAGTCGTCCAGGACCAGCGTGCGGGGGTCCTCGGGGAGCCCGACGCGGTTCTTCTGCAGGACGATGAGGTCGCGGGGCATTTCCAGGCACTGGGCGTAGCCGGGCGCGTGGCGGCGGTTGAAGCCGACGGCGAGCGACACCCGGCGTTCCTCGGCCAGTTCCACGAGGCGGCGGGACTCGGCGTAGGTGTAGGCGAGGGGCTTGTCCACGTAGGTGGGGACGCCCGCCTCCAGCAGCCGGGTGACGATCTCGGGGTGCACGGCGGTCGGGGCGTGCACGAAGGCCGCGTCGAGGCCCTGGGCGAGCAGCCCGTCGAGATCGGTGTGGCGGCGGTCGGCGGGGACGTGGTGCCGGTCGCCGACCTCGTCGAGGGTGGCCGGGGTGCGGGTCTGCAGGTGCAGTTCCACCCCGGGCCGGGCGGTCAGGACCGGCAGGTACGCCTTCTGCGCGATGTCTCCGAGTCCGATGCAGCCGACCTTCACCGGGGGCCTCCCTCTGCGTGCCGCTGGATGTCCCCCGCAGCTTAATCCCTGGTGCCGGACCTGCGTGTTCGCGGAGGATGACGGTCATGACGACGATCACCGAACGCATCTCGCCCGCCACCACCGCCGCCGAGCGGGAGATGTTGGAGGGCTGGCTGGACTTCCACCGGGCCACCCTCGCCCGGAAGTGCGCGGGCCTCACCGACGAACAGCTCCGGCGGCCCTCCGTGGCCCCCTCCGGCCTGACCCTGCTGGGTCTGGTCCGCCATATGGCCGAGGTGGAGCGGTGGTGGTTCGCGGAGGTGATGGAGGACCTGAAACTGCCCGACCTGTACTCCACGGAGGAGGACCGGGACGGCGATTTCCACGTCACCGAGGAGCACACCTGGGCGGAGGCCGAGTCCTCCTGGCGGACGGAGATCGCGCGGGCCAAGGAGATCTCGGCCGCCCACGGACTGGACGACCTGTCGAAGAACCTCAGCCGCAAGGGCGAGCCCTTCAACCTGCGTTGGATCTACACCCACATGATCGAGGAGTACGCCCGCCACAACGGCCACGCGGACCTGCTGCGCGAGTGTCTGGACGGCGTCACCGGCGAATGAGCGCTCACCCGTGCGGGGTCAATATCCGCCGCGGGTTTCCCGGACCGGGGCGTCACACAGCAGAGTTGCGCGGGTGCATCGAAACCGAACGACGACGACGCTGCTGCTCGGGGTGGCCTGCGCGGTCTCTGCGGTCTCCGGCTGTGTGAACGTGAACCCCGTGGCGGTGCAGCCCGCCGCCTCCGCCGAGCCGCCGCGGCACGATCCCCGGGGCGGGGCCGCTCCCCTGCCCGTGGTGGTGCAGGCACCGGCCCTGGAGGCCCTCCAGGCGGTGCCACCGGACCGGCCGGACGGCAAGGGGGACGCCGGGGCCGCCCCGGCGGGCGCGGCCGCGGCCGGCAGCACGGACCGGGGCGCTCGGGAGCCGGTGATCCCCGCGGCGGACCTGCCCGCCGACCCGCAGCCGCCCGCCGCCGAGGCCCCCGCCCGGGAGCGGACCCGGAGCGGCGCCGGGGAGGGCGAGCGCGGCGGGAACGGGGACCGCGGCCGCGAGGAGCGCCCGGCCGGGCCGGGGGCCCGGCCCCCGAAGCTCAAGGACCTGCCGAAGGTGCCGGTGGACGCGGGCGACGTGTGCGCGCTGGGCCGCCGGTACGGGCAGTGGAAGAAGGACAGCCCCGAATCGCGGATCTGCTCGGGGGTCTACGGGCAGTGAGACCGGCCCGGGGCCCGGCGGCGGGTGCCGCCGGGCCCCGGGCGTCGCGGTACCGGAACCCCGTCAGGGGTGCTGGCCGGGGAAGGGCCGGGGCCCCGCCCCGGGCCCCCGCGGACCCGCCACCCGCAGTTCCAGCCGGGCGATGGCGGCCCGGATGCCGTCGCCGTAGCCGTCGTCCGCGAGGACCGTGGTGGCGGCGCGGGCCCGGGCCAGGTGGATCCGGGCCGCTTCGGGGCGGTCCAGCTTCACGTAGTCGGCGGCGAGGTTGAGGTGCAGCGAGGGGTAGAAGGCCCGCACCTGGGCGGCGGGCCCGTACGGGACCTCCTGCTCCGCGTCGAGCCCGTCCGCCGCGTTCAGGGCCCGCAGGTCCCAGGCCAGTTCGTCGGCGGGATCGTCCTGTGCGTCGGCCAGGTAGTGCGCCAGGGTGCAGCGGTGCAGTCCCTCGCCGTCCGCCCCGAGCTCGGCCCACAGGGCGCCGAGGCGGTTGCGGGCCTCTTCCCGGTCACCGGCATGGAGCAGCATGACCGCTTGGCCGATCCTGGTCATGACGGCGTCCCCGGACGCCTCCTGCTGCTCCGTCACCGCGGCCTCCCGGACCTGTCACCCGATGTGATCATCAAGACGCTATCCGGAGGGGCCGGCAATCGCGCTCAGGCGCGTGGCGGCGTCAGCCGAGGTCGGGGATCCGCCAGTCGATCGGCTCATGGCCCTGGGCGGCGACGGCCGCGTCGATCTGGGTGAAGGGCTTGGAGCCGAAGAACTTCTTCGCGGACAGCGGGGAGGGGTGGGCCCCCTTCACCACCACGTGCCGCTCCTCGTCGATCAGGGGCAGCTTCTTCTGGGCGTAGGCCCCCCAGAGCACGAACACGGCCGGGTCGGGGCGGGCCGACACGGCGCGGATCACGGCGTCGGTGAACTTCTCCCAGCCCTTGCCCTTGTGCGAGTTGGGCTCGGCCTCGCGGACGGTGAGGACGGCGTTCAGCAGGAGGACGCCCTGCCGGGCCCACGGCATCAGGTACCCGTTGTCGGGGACGGGCAGGCCCAGCTCGGCGTTCATCTCCTTGTAGATGTTGCGCAGGGAGGGCGGGGTCCTCACCCCCGGCTGCACGGAGAAGCACAGGCCGTGGCCCTGCCCGGCGCCGTGGTAGGGGTCCTGGCCGAGGACCAGGACCTTCACCTCCTCGAAGGGGGTGGCCTCCAGCGCGGCGAAGACCTGCTCGCGCGGGGGGTACACCGGCCCGTTGGCCCGCTCCTTCTCCACGAACTCGACGAGTTCCCTGAAGTAGGGCTTGTCCGGCTCCTCGCCGAGGACGGGGAGCCAGGACTCGGGCAGGATCTCGGTCACGTCAACAACCTCCGGTAGCGCTCGCGCCGCGTTCTGCGCGCTGCGTTCTGCGGTAGAACCTACCGGGGGTCACTGACAACGGCCGCTACCAGCTGGTCTTGCGGTACAGCTCCCACATCTGCATGACCGTCTGCGGGTCGAGGGCGCGTTCGGCGCCCGCGATGTCCTCGCCGGCGGCCACGTACAGCTTGCCCTGCCAGAGCGGGAGCAGACGGACGTCCTCGGCCAGGATCTCCTGGGCCCGCGCGAACTGCTCGTCCACGGCCCCGCGGTCGCTCTCGCGGCGGGACTTGGGGAGCAGGACGTCGGTGATCTCCTTGGCCTCGTACGGGGTGCCGACCGCGTTCTCCTTGCCCACGAAGGGCGCGATGAAGTTGTCGGCGTCGGGGAAGTCGGGGAACCAACCGCGGCCGAAGACCGGGTACTCGCCGTTCTTGTAGCCCGCCTGGAACTCGGTCCAGGGCACGCCCCGCAGCGAGACCTTGAACAGGCCGCTGGCCTCCAGCTGCCGCTTCAGCTCGGCGAACTCGGCGGCGGTGGACGAACCGTAGCGGTCCGTCGTGTAGTACATGCTCAGCTCGACCTTGTCGGTGATCCCCGCCTCACGGAGGATCTTCTTGGCCTTGGCGGCGTCCGGGTGCCCGAAGCGGTCGTAGAAGGGCGTCTTGTGGCCCGAGAGGCCCTTGGGGACCATCGAGTACAGGGGCTCGGCCATGCCCTGGTAGACCTTGCTGACCAGGGTGCCGCGGTCCACGACCTGGGCGACGGCCTCCCGGACCTCCTTCTTGGCGGAGTTCGGGTCGGCGGGGTTGAAGACCAGGTAGCGGATCTCCTGTCCGACGTTGTCCACCAGCTGGACGCCGGCCTTGCGGCCCGCGGAGGAGCGCAGGTCCTGGATCTCCTGGGCGGTCAGACCGCGGTAGATCGCGTCGATGTCCTTCTTCTTGAGGGACTCGACCATCACGTCGGAGTCCTTGAAGTAGCGGATCGTGACGGACTGGTTCTTGATGTTCGCGAAGCCCTGGTAGCCGCTGTAGCGGGTCAGCTGGGCCTCCTTGCCGTCGTACCCGTCGAGCAGGTACGGGCCGGAGCCGGTGACCTTGCCGTCGGTGCGCAGCCGGTCGGCGGGGTAGTCCTTGGGCGCGACCAGGGAGGCGGCCGGGGAGCCGAGGACGAAGGGGAAGGTGGCGTCGGGGGTCTTGAGGTGGAAGACCACCGTGAGGTCCCCGCTGGCCTCGACCTTGTCCAGGCTGCCGAAGAGGTCCTTGGGGCCGTACTTGTGGGCGATGGTGCGGATGCGGTCGAAGGAGTACTTCACGGCCTTGGCGTCGAGGGCCTCGCCGTTGGAGAACTTCAGGCCCTTGCGCAGGGTGCAGCGGTAGGACTCGTTGCCGGAATCGGTGAACTCGCAGTTCTGGGCCGCGTCGGGAGCGGGCTTGGCCGCTCCGGTCGGGAAGCTGAGAAGGGTTTGGTAGATGTTCCGGTACAGCTCCCAGGAACCGTCCCAGGCCGCGGCTGGATCGAGGTGGGTGGGCTTGCTCGTCGTCCCGACGACGATCTTCTGATTGCCCTTTTCGTCGTCTTCCGAAAGCAGGCCGCAACCGGCGAGCAGGGATATGGACGCAAGGGCCGCAGCGGTCTGCAGACATCTGGTCCGGTTGAACACGTGCACGCTCCTCGATCAGCCATGGGATCGGCGAACGATACCGCAGTGCCCCATGAATCCAAGGGGGGAGGATCCATGGGGCACTTGACCGGTTCCGCACCCATTAGGGATGCATTTGACCCCGGCCTCTCCACCCGGCTGTCCGTTTATCGGTCACCCGACTCCGGCATTCAGAAAAATTCCCCCATCGACGACCAGCGTTTGCCCGGTGATCCATTCCGCTTGCGTGGACGTGAGGAATGCGGCAGCACCGCCGATATCGGCCGGAACGCCCAATCTGCCGAGCGGGTAGCCCGCCGCGGCCTCCGTTTCGCGCCCCTCGTAGAGCGGCTGCGCGAACCTGGTCTTCACCACGGCCGGCGCGATGGCGTTGACCCGCACCACGGGGGCCATCTCGTGCGCGAGCTGCTGGGTCAGGTTGATCATGGCGGCCTTGCTCATGCCGTACGCGCCCACGAAGGGCGAGGCGGAGAGCCCGGCGATCGAGGCGATGTTCACGATCGCCCCGCCGTTCTCCTTCTGCCAGGCGTGCCAGACCCGCTGGGCGAAGCCGAGGGCGGAGATCACGTTGGTCTCGTAGACCTTCCGGGCCACGGCCAGGTCCATGTCGGCCAGCGGGCCGAAGACCGGGTTGGTCCCGGCGTTGTTCACGAGGAAGTCGATCCGGCCGAAGGCGGCCATCGCCCGGTCGACCGCCACGGCCTGGTGGGCCTCGTCATGGGCCTTCCCGGCCACTCCCATCGCCCGGTCCGCTCCGAGGCGCTCCACGGCCTCCTTGAGGGCCTCCTCGTTGCGTCCGGTGATGCAGACCCGGTCGCCGCGGGCCACGAGGGCCTCCGCGATGCCGTAGCCGATGCCGCGGCTCGCCCCGGTGACCAGGGCGACCCTCCCGCCCTCGGGGGCCTCATGGGGGCCCTGGGCGGCCGTCCCGTCCTGTGCTGCGGTCATGCCCCTGCTCTCCTTCCGGTGCTTCCGGTGCCTTCCGGTCCTTCGGGTACCGCGGGGTCCGTCAGGAGAGCGGGCCACCGGCGATGTACATGACCTGACCGGAGACGAACCCGGCGGCCTCGCCGGTGAAGAAGGCGATGGCGTTGGCCACGTCCTCGGGGCGGCCGACCCGCTGCACGGGGATCTGCGTGGCCGCGGCGGCCTGGAAGTCCTCGAAACCCATGCCGACGCGGGCGGCGGTCTGCGCGGTCATCTCGGTGACGATGAAGCCGGGGGCGACGGAGTTGGCGGTGACGCCGAACTTGCCCAGCTCGATCGCGAGGGTCTTGGTGAAGCCCTGCAGGCCGGCCTTGGCCGCGGAGTAGTTGGCCTGGCCGCGGTTGCCCAGCGCGGAGCTGCTGGAGAGGTTGACGATCCGACCGAACTTGGCCGCCACCATGTGCTTCTGACAGGCCCTCGACATCAGGAACGCACCGCGCAGGTGCACGTTCATGACGGTGTCCCAGTCGGGCTCGCTCATCTTGAAGAGGAGGTTGTCGCGCAGCACGCCCGCGTTGTTCACGAGGATGACCGGCGCCCCGAGCCGCTCGGCCACCAGCTCGACCGCGGCCTCCACCGCGGCCGCGTCCGACACGTCGCAGCCCACCGCCAGCGCGGTGCCGCCCGCCGCCGTGATCGCCTCGACGGTGTCCTTGCACGCCGCCTCGTCCAGGTCGAGTACGGCGACGGCACGGCCCTCGGCGGCCAGGCGCACGGCGGTGGCGGCGCCGATGCCCCGGGCCGCCCCGGTGACGATCGCGACGCGCTGCTCGGTGGTGGACATGCTGGTTCTCCTCGCCCTCGGGACACGGCCGCCCATCGGTGAGCAACCGCTTAGTAGGTTCAGCGCTGGAGACGCTAGAAGCCCTGGCACCCGGTGTCAACGCCACCCGGCTGCCAGGGCTCCGACCCGCGGCCGTCCGTCGGTTCAGCGCACGAGGAGATCGAGCAGCCGCTCCACCTCGGCCTCCGGATCGAGGGTGAGTCCCGTGTGCACGGGGCCGGGCTGGACCACCGTGCTGCGCGGGGCGATCAGCCACCGGAACCGGCGACCGGCGTCGTCCCCGGCCGCCTGACCGGCCGCCTCGCCCCCGCCGCAGACGCCCCGGACGGCGCCCAGCGCGGCCCGCACCCCGGCCACGTCGGCCGCCGGGTCCAGGGCCAGCAGCTTGGCCTCGTCGAGGTGGGTCCGGGCGGCCACGAAGGACTTGGCCCGGCAGTACACGATCACACCGGCGTTGAAGCACTCCCCGCGCTCCATCCGGGGGACGACGCGCACCAGCGCGTACTCGAACACGTCCCGCTTGCTCACTCGCTGTCGCTCTTCTTCTTGTGGGGCCATTCGGCCAGGTGGTCGGTCAGCCAGCCCGGCGGGCCGGACGGGGCCTTGACCGGGGCCTCCATCGAGATCCGCTCGTGGATGGTGGCCGCGCGCGGCAGCAGCGTATCCACATAGGCGCGGCGGACGTCGTCCGGCGAATCGAACCCGGGCTCGTCGACGAGCCACGCGTCGGGCACCTCGGCGGCGATCCCGTCCAGCAGTTCACGGGTGATCAGCGGGGCCAGTTCGGCCGCCGCCGCGCGGTAGTCCGGGCCCACCGGGGCCAGCGCGTGGTCGGAGGCGTTGTACGGCTTGGCCGCGGCGACGGCGGCGCCCTTCCAGTTGTGGTGCCAGATCATCGTGGCGCCGTGGTCGATGAGCCACAGTTCCCCGTGCCAGACCAGCATGTTGGGGTTGCGCCAGGACCGGTCCACGTTGTTGATCAGGGCGTCGAACCAGACCACGCGACCGGCCTCGACCGGGTCCACGGTGTAGGCGAGCGGGTCGAAGCCGATCGAGCCCGGCAGGTAGTCCATGCCGAGGTTGAGCCCGCCGCTGGCCTTGAGCAGCTCCTGGACCTCCTGGTCCGGTTCACCCAGACCGATGACGGGGTCCAGCTGGATGGTGACCAGTTCGGGGATCCTCAGACCCAGCCGCCGGGCCAGCTGCCCGCAGATCACCTCGGCGACCAGGGTCTTGCGACCCTGCCCGGCTCCGGTGAACTTCATGACGTACGTGCCGAGGTCGTCGGCCTCGACGATCCCGGGCAGCGAACCACCCTCCCGCAGGGGTGTGACATAGCGGGTCGCCGTCACTTCTGTAAGCATTTTCCCAGGTTATCCATTCGTCGAGCCACGCGATCGAAGGACCGCTCAGCCGCGGAGCGCGGGGTGTCCGCGGTCAGCGTAGGCGCCGGGGGCTCCGGGCCCACCGGGATTCCGGAGGGCCCGGGGCGGGACCGACATCAGGACCGCTCGGCCGCGAGCCGGGCCTCCAGACCGTCGAGGAGCAGCTCCAGCCCGTAGCCGAATTCGGCGCCGTAGGTGTAACCGGGACGCAGCACGTGCTGTTCCGCCACCTCGGCGAGGTGCGGGTACTCCCCCACCGGGAAGGCGGCCAGCAGGTCGCCCACCGCCTCCTCCACGTCCTGCGGGCCGAAGGGGAGGGCGGCCTCGGTCAGGGCGAAGCCGTAGACGTAGCTGTCCAGCAGGGAGTAGGCGTGCGCGGCGAGCTCCACGGAGAAGCCGCCGCCGCGCAGGGTGCCCAGCACGGCGTCGTGGTGGCGCAGCGTGGCCGGGCCCGGGTGGGACCGGGACTCCATCACGCCGGTGGCCCAGGGGTGCCGGTTCAGGGCGGCCCGGGCGCTGTGCGCCCGCGCGGACAGCGCGGACCGCCAGTCGGTGTCGCGGGGCGGCAGGTCGATCTCGGCGAAGACGGCGTCGACGATGCCGTCGAGGATCGCCTCCTTGTGGGGCACGTGGTGGTAGAGCGACATCGGTTTGACCCCGAGGCGGTCCGCGAGGGCGCGGATCGTCAGCGCCGCCACTCCCCCCTCGTCCGCCAGCACGATCGCCGCTTCCAGCACCCGCGCCCTGCTGAGGGGAACCTGCTGGGCCACTGCTCCGCCGTCCTTTCCGATGGGTTGACTCCTGCGGCCAGGGTACCGTACTAAGTACGTCGTACTTAGTACGGCAGCGGTCGCGACGGGCGACGGCGGACGGGCGGGACGACGGAAGGGCGGTGGCCGACATGGCCGACACGAACGACGCGGCGGCGGCAGGGGACATGCGGGCCGTGCTCCAGCGGGGGTACGGCGGCCCGGAGGTCCTGGAGTACGGCCGGGCCGCGAGACCGGTGCCCGGGCGGGGCCGGGTGCTGCTGCGGGTGGCGGCGGCCGGGGTGGACCGCGGGACCTGGCACCTGATGGCGGGCCGCCCCTACGCCGTGCGGGCCGCCCTCGGCCCGCGCCGCCCGCGCGACCCCGCCACCGGGCTGGACGTGGCGGGCACCGTGGTGGCCGTGGGCCCCGGGGTCACGGACCGGCGGGTGGGCGACGAGGTCTTCGGCACGGCGCGCGGCTCCTTCGCGGAGTACGCCGTGACCCGCGCCGACCGGATCGCCGCCAAGCCCGCGCGGCTGGGCTTCGAGGAGGCGGCGGTGCTGGCGGTGTCGGGGCTGACCGCGCTCCAGGGGCTGCGCACGGCGGGCCGACTGCGGTCCGGGCAGCGGGTCATGATCACGGGCGCCTCGGGCGGGGTGGGTACGTACGCGGTGCAGCTGGCGAAGGTGTTCGGGGCGGAGGTGACGGCCGTCTGCGGGCCCGCCAAGGCCGAGTTGGTGCGGTCACTGGGCGCCGACCGGGTCCTGGACTACACGCGGGAGGACGTCACCGCCGTGGACTCCCGCTACGACCTGGTGCTCGACCTGGCGGGCAGCCTGCCGGTGGCCCGGCTCCGCCGGGTGCTGACCCCGCGCGGCACGCTGGTGGTCGCGGGCGGCGAGGACGACGGGAACTGGCTGGGACTCCACCGGCAGTTCAGGGCCCTGGTCACCTCGCCCTTCACCCGGCAGCGGCTGACGGCGCTGGTCAGCCTCCAGAACCGGGCGGGGCTGGAGGAGCTGGCGGAGCTGGTCGCGGCGGGTTCGGTCACCCCGTCGATCGGGGCGGTCTTCCCCCTGGAGCGGGCCGCGGAGGCGCTGGAGCTGCTGGTCTCCGGCGGGGCCCGCGGGAAGATCGCCCTGACGGTGTGAGGCCCCGGGCCCCGCGGTCCACACGGCCCACGGACCGCTCCCGGGACCGGTGGCGGTCCCGACCTACCGGCCCGCCCCGGTCCAGCGGTCCAGGAGCGCCGCGGTGTCGGTCAGGGCGGCCACCAGGGACAGCGAGTGCTTGAGCACCTCGGCGGTGTACGCGGCGGGCACCCCGGCCACGGCGTCGGTGGGGACCACCACCGCGTAGCCGTGGTTGACGGCGTCGAAGACGGTGTTGGGCACGGCGATGTTGGAGGAGACCCCGGTGACCACGAGGGTCCGGCAGCCGAGGTTGCGCAGCAGCGGGTCCAGGTCGGTCCCGGCCATCGGCGAGAGGCCGTGCAGGCGCCGGACGACCAGGTCCTCGGGGGCCGCGGTCAGGGGCGCGGCGAGCTCCACGGCCTCGCTGCCGGTCAGCTGCCGGACGGGCAGTCGTCCGGCGGCGCGGAAGAGCCGGGCGTTGGTGTTCGCCCCGCGGCCGTCGGGGCGGCGCTCGGCGACGGCGTGCACCACCTGGATGCCGGCGGCGCGGGCCGCGACCGCGAGCGCCGCGATCCGCTCCAGGGTTCCGGAATCCCTCACGGACGCGGCCAGTTCGGGCAGGGCACTGCGCTCGCCCACGACGCCGTTCTGACATTCGACGGTGAGGAGCACGGTGCCGGCGGTCTCGGCGGTGCCGTCGGTGGCGGTTCCGGGCATGACTCCCCCTGGCGTTCGGGCGGCGGAACGACCATGCTTCCTGACACACCGTCAGATGTGAAGGGGTGCGGATCCATGGACCAGAAGCAGCGGCGCGGCCGGCGGATCATGATGACCGGCGAGGAGGTGGACGCCTTCCTCGGCACCGAGCGGACCTGCCGGGTGGCCACGGTCTCGCCGGACGGCAGGCCGCACGTGGGCGCCCTGTGGTTCGTCTGGGACGGGGCCTCCCTGTGGCTGTACTCGATCGTGCGCAGCCGCCGGTGGGCCGACCTCCGCAAGGACCCCCGGATCTCGGTGCTGGTGGACGCGGGCGAGTCCTACGACGAACTGCGCGGGGTGGAGCTGACGGGCACGGCCGAGTTCGTGGGCGAGGCCCCGAGGATCGGCGAGCCCTGCCCCGAACTGACCGTGCCGGAGCGGCTGTTCCCGGTGAAGAACTTCGGCATCGAGGAGATGCCGCACGACGGTCGGCACGCCTGGATCCGCCTCACCCCGGACTCGGTGGTCTCCTGGGACTTCCGCAAGCGGTGACGGACGGGCCGGTCGGCTGCGCCCGGCCCGCGGCCCGGGCGCCCCCGCGATCCGCGCCCGGGCCGCGCCGGTCAACAGCCCGGGTGGGCCGCGCCCGCCGCTTGGAGGGCGCTCACGACGGCCCGGACCGAGGGCCGCCGGCCCGCGTCGGAGCGCCACACCGCGAAGATGTGCCGCCGCACCGGGTCCCGTACGGGCAGCAGCCGGACCCCGTCCGGGACCGGGCCGCGCCCGAGCCGGGGCGCCACGCACACGCCGAGCCCGGCCGCGACGAAGGCGAGCTGGGTGTGGTGCTCCTCCGCGACGTGCTCGATCCGCGGCTCGACGCCCGCCCCGCGCAGCGTGAACACCAACCATTCGTGGCAGAACTGGCCCTCCTGCCAGGAGATCCACTCGTCCGCCCCGAACTCGTCGAGGGAGACCTCGGCGCGCCCGGCGAGGGGGTGGCCCACCGGGACCGCGAGGTCGGCGGCGTCGTCGAGGAGGTGGGCGCGCTCCAGCTCCTCCGGGACCCGCATCCGCTTGTTGTGCCAGTCGATGCCCACCGCCACGTCGAGGTCCCCGCGCACCACCGCCGCCAGGCTCTCCTCGGGCTCGCACTCGCGGGTGCGCACGCGCAGTTCGGGGTGGTCCGCGCGGAGGGAGACGAGGGCGGCCGGGAGGAGTCCGCGCAGGGCGGTGGGGAAGGCCGCCAGGCGCAGCTCCCCCACGGCGTGGCCGCGCTGGGCCTCCACGTCGGCCTGGGCCAGCTCCACCTGGGAGATGATCCGGGCGGCGTGGTCCGCGAGGAGCCGTCCGGCGTCGGTGAGGCGGACCCCGCGCCCGTTGCGGGCCACGAGCGGCTGCCCGATCTCCCGCTCCAGTTTGGCCATCTGCTGGGAGACGGCCGAGGTGGTCACGTGCAGGCCCTCGGCGGCACCGCTCACGGAGCCGTGCCGGGCGAGGGCGTCCAGGGTCCGCAGGCGCTCCAGGTTCAACATGTAAGCAACACTACGCTTTCTGCTTCAGAATTTCTCGCTTGTGCTAAGAGGTTGACCGAAGCAAGGTGGTCGCATGAGCGCACCCGCAGCCCCGTTCCGCCGGTCCGACACCGGCATCGGTTCCACCGCCCCCTCCGCCACCGCCTCCGTCACGTCTCCCGCCGTCCCCGCGGGGACACCCGGCCGTCGCCGACCCGCCCTGGACTGGCGGGTGCGGTTCGCGGTGCTCTCGGTGGTCTGGGGCTTCAGCTTCCTGCTGATCAAGGTGGGCACGGAGGCGTACGCCCCGCTCCAGGTGGCGCTGGGCCGGGTGTTCTCGGGGGCGGTCGTGCTGGGCGCGGTGTTGTTGCTGCGCCGGGAGCCGCTGCCGCGCGGCCGGCGGACCTGGGCGCACCTGGCGGTGGCGGCGCTGCTGTTGAACGCCGTGCCGTTCTCGTTGTTCGCGTACGCGGAGCTCACCCTGCCGTCGAGCCTGGCGGGCATCTGCAACGCGACCTCTCCGCTGTGGGGCATGGCCCTCTCCCTGGTGGCGCTCTCCGAGGACCGTCCCACCCGCCGCCGGTTCGCCGGTCTCGGCTTGGGCTTCCTCGGGGTGTTGACGGTGCTGGGGGCCTGGCAGGGCTTCTCGGGCCTGGACGCGCGGGGCACGGCCCTCGCCCTGCTGGCCTCCTTCTGCTACCCGGTCGGCTGGATCTACGTCCGGCGGACCCTGGCGGGCAGTCCGAGTTCTCCGGTGGCGCTCACCGGGGCGCAGTTGGGCCTGGCCACTCTCGAACTGGCCGTGGTGGTGCCGTTCTTCACGGCCGCTCCGGGCGGGTTCCCGCTGTGGCCGACCCTCGCGGTGGTGGCCCTGGGGGCGCTCGGCACGGGTCTGGCGCTCCAGATGCAGTACGGACTGGTCGTCGAGGTGGGTCCGACGATCGCGCAGACGGTCACGTACTTCATCCCGGTGGTGGCGACGGCGGCGGGCGTGCTGGTGCTGGGCGAGTCCGTGCACTGGAACGCCCCGGTGGGCGCCCTGATCGTGTTGGCGGGCGCGGCCCTGACGCAGAGTCGGCCCCGGCCCGTCAGGGCCTGACCGGACCCCGCGCCGGGCCCGCCACGGGGGTGCGGGCCCACGGCCGGCGGGTGGGTTCCCGCGCGCGGGGTCCGACGCGGGTGAGCGGGTTCGCCCGCCGGTTCAGTCGAAGCGGGCGCCGGGGCCCGGGCGGACCGCGGCGGCCACGGCCGCCGCGAGCGGTTCGATGTCCGCGTCGGTGAGCGTGGAGACGGTGACGCGCACCCCGGGCCCGGAGGCCACCCGGAACCGGGCCCCGGGGTCCACCGCCCAACCGGCCTGGAGCAGCCGGGCGGTCACCCCGGTCTCGTCGGTGACGGGGATCCACACGTTCATGCCGGTCCGGCCGTGCGCGGGGACGCCGTGCCGGGCGAGGGCCGCGGCGAGGGCGTTCCGCCGGCGCCCGTAGGAGGCCGCCACGGCGGGCACGTCCACCGCGCCCGTCGACCACAGGTGGACCACCGCGTACTGGAGCAGTCGGCTGACCCAGCCCGGTCCGAGCCGGTACCGGCCGCGGATCCGGTCCAGCGTGACGGCGTCCCCGGTGAACACGGCCAGCCGCAGGTCGGGCCCGTACGCCTTGGCGGTGGAACGGACCATCAGCCAGTGGCCGGTGGCCCCGGCCAGCGGGTGCAGGGGCACGTCCACGTTGGCGTAGCCGTGGTCGTCCTCGATGACGAGCACCCCGGGGTGGTCGGTGAGCACGGCCCGCAGGGCGGCGGCCCGCTCGGCGGTCAGGGCCGCGCCGGTCGGGTTCTGGGCCCGGTCGGTGACCACGAGGGCGCGGGCACCCCGGTCCAGGGCGCGGGCCACCTCGGCCGGGCGCGGGCCCGCGTCGTCCACGGCCACCGGCAGCAGGCGCAGGCCCATCGCGGGCACCAGGTCGAGGAGGCTGCTCCAGCCGGGGTCCTCCACCGCCACGGCGTCCCCGGGCTTCAGGTGCGCGCCCAGGGCCCGTTCGATGACGTCCAGGGAGCCGGAGGCCAGGGCCACCGGACCCGCCGGGACCCCGTCGGCGACGAACCCCGCCCGCGCCCGCTCCTCCAGCTCCGGGAGCACGCTCTCGTACCCGTACAGGCCCGGCCGGGCGGCGTTGCGGCGGGCGGCCTCGGCCAGGGCCCCGTCCAGCGGGGGCAGCAGCGCGAGGTCGGGGTTGCCGCCGGAGACGTCGCGCACGCCGGGCCCGGCGGCCAACCGGACCGCGTCCCGGGGGGTGGTCGCGGGGCGGGCCCGGATCCGACTGCCGCGGCGGCCGTCGGTCTCGATGACCCCGCGGTCGCGCAGGATCCGGTAGGCGGCGGCGACGGTGTTCGGATTCACCCCGAGGTCGACGGCCAGCTCCCGCATCGGGGGCAACCGGCGACCGGGCGCCAGCTCGCCCGAGCCGACCCCCTGTTCGATCCCCTCGGCAATCTCCGATGCGCCACGACCCGTGAACCTGTACTCTCCTAGCACAAACCACATTATGCACTAGTGCAATGGAGTACGCAATGTCCGCCACCGCCTCCTACGAGCCGACCGAGCGCACCGTCCCCACCCGCTCGCGGGACCGCGCCTCCTACGACCGCGCGACCGTGCACGCCATCCTCGACGAGGGCTACGTGTGCCACCTGGGCTTCGTCCGCGACGGAGCGCCGGTGGTCCTGCCGACCCTCTACGGGCGGGTCGGCGACACCCTCTACCTCCACGGCTCCACCGGTTCCCGCCCGCTGCGCATGGCGGGCGGCGCGGAGGAACCGGGCCTGCCGGTCTGCGTGACGGTCACGCACGTGGACGGGCTGGTGCTGGCCCGGTCGGCCTTCCACCACTCGATGAACTACCGCTCGGTGGTGGTGCACGGCACCGCCCGCCAGGTGACCGACGAGACCGAGCGCCGGACCGCCCTCGACGCCCTGGTCGACCACGTGGTGCCCGGCCGCTCGGCGGACTCCCGACCGGCCGACGCCAAGGAGCTGGCCGCCACCGCCGTGATCAAGCTGGACCTCGCCGAGGTGTCCGCCAAGGCCCGTACCGGCGGTCCCAACGACGACGCGGCCGACCTGGAGCTGCCGTACTGGGCCGGTGTGGTGCCGGTCCGGCGCACCTACGGCGGCGTGGTCCCCTCGGCGGACCTCGCCCCGGGCATCGAACCCCCGGCCTACCTCGGCGCCCTGCGCTGACGTCTCCGGCGGACCGCGTACGGGGGTCGCGGTCCGCCGGTTCCGCCGGCTTCGTCCGGGGTCGGCGCGCTCAGGCCGTCGGCGCCGCTCCGACGGCCCGCGCCCGGCCGGACCCGGACCCGTTCTCCTTCCCGGACCCGGACCCGGTCGCCCGGGACTGCCGGGCCTCGGCCACGGTCAGCGCGCCCACGGCGGCGAGCAGCAGCAGCGTGCCGCCCACCGTGGCGGCCGTCAGGAGCTCGCCGAGGAACAGCACGGCGATCAGGGCCGCGCTCACCGGCTCGATCAGCATGATCACGGAGACCGTGGCGGCCCGGACCCGGGCGGCCCCGGTGAAGTACAGGGCGTAGGCCAGCGCGGTCGGCACCGCGGCCACGTACGCCAGGAGCAGCAGCACGGTCACCGGCCGGTCGAGCCGCGGCAGCAGCCCCTCGACCAGCCCCAGGGGCAGCAGCGACACCGTGCCCACGGCCAGCGACCAGGCGGTGGTGACCAGCGGGTCCCCGGCCCGGCCGCGACGCCCCAGCGCCCGGGTCCGCAGGGTCATGCCCGCGTACCCGGCGGCGGAGAGCAGGGCGTACCCGACGCCGAGCGGACGCACCTCGGTGCCGCCTCCGCCCAGGACGAGGACGGCGAGTCCGGCGAGGGCCCCGGTCACGGCGAGACCACCGCCGAGCCCGAGCCGCTCCCCCATGCCCAGGCGGGCGCCGAGGGCGATGAGCACCGGCCCGGCGCCGAGGCAGACCACCGTGCCCACGGCGAGCCCGGTCTCCTGCACGGCAGCGAAGTAGGCGGCCTGGAAGAGGGTGAAGAGGAGCCCGGTGCCGATGAGCTCCCCGCGGCCGTGCCCGGCCGGTCGGGCGGCGCCCGCGCCCGCCCCGGCGGCGCGACGGCGCCGGGCGCGCAGCGCCAGGACGCCCAGGAGCAGGAGCAGCCCACCGGCACAGCGCCAGAAGGTCAGGGCCAGGGGGCCGAGCCCGGCCACCCCGAAGAGCAGGGTGGCGGCGGCCCCGGCGGTGCCCCAGGCCACCCCCGCCACGACGAGGGCGAGCAGGCTGCGACGGGCGGAAGCGCCGTCGGCGGGGACGGGACCGCTCGGTACCGGTGCGGGCACCGGTGCGGCGGCGACGGGGGAAACGGCGGGCGGGAAGGACTGCGACTGCGACACGTGTGCTCTCCGGAAGGTCCGCAAAACGAGAAGGCGGGGACACCCGGTCCCCGGGGGATTCCGTCCGCGGGCAGCACGACCACGCCCCGGTCACACCGGGGCGTCGGCTCGGGCCTGGGGTCCGGCCGCCCGCGTCAGCGGACGGGCGGCGGCAGCACGGTCGAAGGCATGATCGTCACCTTAGGGGGCGGTGGGCTCGCGGTCCAGGGCGGACCGATCGGGAACGGCGTCGGCGGCGAGGGCGTCCGCCGACCCGGTCTCGACCGGCACCGGGGGCACCGGACCGCCGGAGGCCACCGGTTCGGTGGCGCCACCGGGGCGCGCGGTCTGTGCGATGAAGGCGCCGAGCAGCACGAGCGCCCCGCCCGCGATCTGCCAGGCGGCCAGGGTCTCGCCGAGCAGCACCCAGGCGAAGACGACAGCGGTGATCGCCTCCAGGAAGGCCACCACCCCGGCCACCTGCGGAGAGAGCATCCGCACGGAGACCACGCCGGTGACGTACGCGAACACGGTCGCGATCAGGATCACCCAGCCCAGCAGCAGCCAGGCGGGCACGTCGGTGCCGTTCATGGACGCCTGCCCGGACAGGACCTGCCAGTCGGCGTTCCACGGGCGGGCCACGAGGGTGAGCACCAGGGCGCCGATCAGCATGCCGTAGGCGATGACGCCCAGCGGGTCGGGGGCGTCGCCCTCGGCGTCGCTGCCCTGGTCGGCGAGGACGAAGTACGCGGCCTGGCAGCAGGCGGCGGCGAGGCCGAGCAGCACGCCGAGCGGGTCGAGGCTCAGGCCGGACCAGATCTGCACCACGCAGGCCAGTCCGGCCACGGCCACGGCGGCACCGCCCGCGGCGGCCCGGCTGACCGGCTTGCGCTGGACGAAACGGATGTAGCCGAGGAGCAGCGCCGGGCCCAGGTACTCCAGGAGCAGGGCCACGCCCACGGGGATGCGGGACAGGGAGGCGAAGTAGAAGGCCTGCACCCCGGCGACGGCGATCAGGCCGAAGCCCGCGAGCAGCGCCGGACGGCGGACCAACAGGTCGCGGTGGCGCCAGGCCAACGGGGACAGCACGAGGGCGGCCCCGGCCACCCTGAGCCAGACCACGTGAAGGGGGTCGAGCCCCGCCTCGATGAGCGGCTTCGCCGCGACTCCCGAACCACCGAACGCGAGTGCCGAGACCAGGGCGATCCCCAGGCCGGCATTTCTCCCTGACGCTTGCATCCCGTCATCCTGACAGGGCGGGTCAGGAGTGTCACCCCGGTGACACCTGTTGAGACACGGGCGCGACCGGGCCGTGATTTCTGACTGGTCGTCAGTATTGAATGTTGGCCCCCCGGGCACTACGTTCCGCCGCACGAACCGTCGAGAAGGGGTGGTCGCATGGCCGAAGTCACCGCCGAATCACGCATCGAGGCGCCCGCCGCGAAGGTCTGGTCCCAGCTGACCGCCTGGGAGGCGTACGGCGAGTGGAGCCAGACCCACACGAACTTCCCGCAGGGCGGCCCGACGGAACTCGCGGTCGGCGCCACCTTCGCGGAGAACATGAAGATGATGGGCTTCCCCGCCGAGGTCACCTGGACCGTGGAGGACCTGGAGGCCGAGCGGGTCCTGGCCATCCGGGGCAAGGGCCCGATGGGCGTGATCGTGGGCACCCGCTACACCCTGATCCCGGACGGCGCGGCCACCACGGTCCGCATCGACGGCGACTTCACCGGCGCCGCCGTCTCCCTGATGGCCGGCAAACTCAAGGACTCCGCCACCGCGGCCCTCAACGAGTCCCTCCGCAAACTCTCCGCCCTGGTCACCTGACCCCGGGGCCCCAGACGGCCGGCCGAACGGGGGCCAAACTCAGCCCCGCCGGCGTTTGAGGCGCGGGGGTCCGGGGGCGGAGCCCCCGAAACGGGGTCCGGGGCGCAGCCCCGGTATCGGAAAGGGGCGGGGCGGGGAGAAGGCCCCGCGCAGCGGCACCCCCGCCCCGCCCAACCAAGCCCGGCCGCCCCCACCCACCCCCGCCCAACCGGGACCATCGCCCCTGGCGACCACCCCCACACCCCCCTACGGTCGACCCATGCGCATCCGTATCGTCGACGCCTTCACCGACCGCCCCTTCTCCGGCAACCCCGCCGCGGTCCTCCTGCTCGAAGAGCCCCGCTTCCCGGCCGACGCCTGGCTCCAGCAGGTCGCCGCCGAGGTCAACCTCTCCGAGACGGCCTTCGCGCACCCGCTGCCGCCCGGTGGCGAGGCCGACTGGGCGCTGCGTTGGTTCACCCCCGCCGCCGAGGTCGACATGTGCGGGCACGCCACCCTCGCCACCGCGCACGTCCTGGCCGGCGCCGGTCTGGCCGACGGCCCGATCCGGTTCGCGGCCCGCTGCGGGATCCTGCGCGCCGAGAGCCGCCCCGACGGTCGGCTCACCCTCGACTTCCCGACCTCCTCCCTCACCCCCGTCCCCGTGCCCGGGGAGATCGCGGCGGCCCTGGGCGCGGAGATCCGTTCGGTCCACGACACCGCGGACCACATCGGGGACCTGCTGGTGGAGCTCGTCGACGAGGCGGCCGTGCGTGCCCTGCGGCCCGACCTGGCGGCCCTGCGGGCCTACGGCCGGCGCGGGGTCGTGGTCACCGCCGCCGCAGAGGATCCGGCGCGCGGCTACGACTTCGTCTCCCGCGGCTTCTTCCCGGCCGTCGGCGTGGACGAGGACCCGGTCACCGGCAGCGCCCACACCGCCCTGGCCCCGTTCTGGGCGGCCCGGCTCGGACGCACCGAGCTCACCGGCCTCCAGGGCTCCGCGCGGACGGGCCTGGTGCGGGTGACCCTGGCGGGGGCGCGCACCCTGCTCACCGGAGACGCCGTGACCGTCCTCGACGGCGAACTCCTCAGCACCCCCTGAGCGGCGCCCCCTCGGCCGGAAGCAACCCGCCCACGGCCCGTCCGCAGGGCCGTGGGCGGGCGCCCGGCCTCCGGCTCAGCCCTTGTCGGGCACCGGCAGCCAGCCCACGTGCCCGGCGAGCAGCGCGTAGCCCACGAAGGCCACGATGTCGAGCAGCGCGTGGGCCACCACGAGCGGGCCCACCCGCCCCCAGCGCCGGTACAGCAGGACGAAGACCACGCCCATGACCACGTTCCCGATGAAGCCGCCGATGCCCTGGTAGAGGTGGTAGGAGCCGCGCAGCAGCGAGCTCGCCGCGAGCGCGACCATCGGCCCCCAGCCCAGCTGGTCCAGCCTGCGGAGCAGGTATCCGAGGACGATGACCTCCTCCACCACGGAGTTCTGCACCGCGGAGAGGATCAGCACCGGGAACTTCCACCACACCTCCGGCAGGGACTCCGGCACCACCGTCAGGTTGAAGCCCGACGCCCGGGCCACCAGGTAGAAGGCCAGCCCGGCACTGCCGATCCCGGCCGCCACCAGCGCGCCCCGCCCGAGGTCGAATCCGGGCCGGGTGCGGTCGAAGCCCAGCGCGCGCAGCCCCGGCGCCCCCTCCCGGGTCAGCAGGTGCGCCACCAACAGCACCGGTACGAGCGCGCTCGCGATCCCGAAGAGCTGCCAGGCCAGGTCCAGCCAGGGCCGTCCCGGGGCGTACGAGCCGTTGAGCGTGGCCGCCTGGTCCTTGAGCCCGCCGGGCCGGGTCAGCGACCCGATGAAGCTGATCAGTGAGGAGACCCCGCTCGCGCCGAGCGACAGCGCGAGGACGAGGAGGGTCTCCGACCGCAGGATCCGTCGTCCACCCTCCGGTCCGAGCGAAGATCCGACGAGGTCTCCCGGCTGTGTCCGCACGACTGACTCCAGTTCAGCAATCCCGTTCCATCCGTCCCGCCGCCCCGCTAGGGTCTCGCTGCGCATCCGAAGATCGCGCCCGAGCGGCCCCGGGAGGTGACGGACCCCCATACTGCCCGGCCCTCGCCCGTAGCCGTTCACGGAGAGGCACCACCAGCATGGGACGTCACCGCCTGCCCGGGCCCCGGCCCGCTCCCGCCCACGGGCCCGGCGGCCCGGGCGCCACCGCGCCGGCCGGTCGCGGCCGGGCCCTGGCCCTCGCCGCCGCCGTGCTCCTGGTGGTCTCGGCCGTGGCCGTGGCCGCCGGGGACCTGCTGCCCGGACTCCGCGAGGACTGCCCCGGGGGCACCGTCCGGTTGCGCGTCGCCGTCAGCCCCGATCTGGCCCCCGCCGTACGGGAGACCGCCGACCGGGCCCGCGGTCAGGGCATCCGCACCGACGGCTCCTGCCTCGACGTCACCGTCACCGCCCGCGCCCCGCACACCGTCGCCGCGGCCCTCGGCGTCCCGGGCCGCGCCCCCGAGTTCGACGTCTGGATACCGGACTCCGAACTGTGGGTGGAACGCGCCCGCCTGCTGCCCGGCTCCGTCCCCGTCACCGAGAGCGGCCGGGTGGCCTCCTCGCCGGTCGTGCTCGCCGCCGACCGGACCGCCGCCGGGGCCCTCGGCTGGCCCACCCGCACCCACGACTGGGCGGGCATCGCCGCCGCGACCGTGGCCCCCGACCCGCTGCGCGCCGGAGCCGCCGACCCCGTGCACAGCGCCACCGCGCTGCTCGCCCTCGGCCGGATCACCGCCGCCGCGGCCGGCCTGGGGCCGGACGGCGAGGTGGCCGCCGCGGCCGCCGCCAAGGCCCTCTCCCGGCGCACGGCCGGCTCCGACGCCGAGGTGCTGCGCACCCTGGCCCCCGCCGACGGCACCGACCCGCGCCGCAACCAGGCCCTCATCCTGTCCGAGCAGGCCGCCTTCCGGCACAACACAGCCGCCGGGAACGGCCCCGCCCGACTCTCCCTCTTCTACCCCCGGGACGGGGCCCCGCTCCTGGACTACCCGTACGTGCTCGTCGACGAGCGACGCCTCGACCTCGATCACAGCCGGGCCGCCCTGCGCTTCCAGCAACTCCTCGGCGACCCCGACGGGCTGCGCGCCCTGGCCCGGCACGGCTTCCGTGACCGGCGCGGCACCGCGGCCGCCGGAACCGTCGACACCGCGGGCGGCCGCGCCCCGCAGCCCGTCACCGCGCTGGTCGCCGAACCGCCCACCGGCCCCCAGGTCCGCCGGGCCCTCGCCCTGTGGACCATCACCGTGCAGAGCGCCCGCCTGCTCACCGTCGTGGACGCCTCCGGCTCCATGGCCGCCACCGACGCCGCCGGCCGCTCCCGGATGGAACTGACCAGCGCCTCGCTGCTCCAGGGACTGGAGACCTTCACCGCGGAGGACGAGGTCGGCCTCTGGACCTTCGCCACCCGCCTCGACGGCGACCGCGACCACCGCGAACTGGTCCCCGCCCGCCCCCTCGGCGAACAGGACGCCCGGGGCACCGCCCAACGGCAGCTGTTGCGCACCGCGTTCGCGGGACTGGCCCCCGTCCCGGACGGGGCCACCGGCCTCCACGACACCGTCCTCGCGGCCTACCGCGCCGCCCGCGACTCCTACGCCCCGGGCAAGTTCAACGCCGTGGTGGTGCTCACCGACGGGGTCAACGAGGACCCGGGCTCCCCCACCCGGGACCGACTCGTCGCCCTGCTCCGCGAACTCGCCGACCCGCAGCGCCCGCTCCCGCTGATCGCGCTGGCGATCGGCCCCGACGCCGACCTCGCGGAGCTGGGCCCGATCGCCGCCGCCACCGGCGGGGCCGCCTACCGCGTCAGCGACCCCGCCCAGATCCACACCGCGATCCTGCGCGCCATCACGGCCTCCGCCCGCGACTGACCGAAGCAGCGGGCTCCCCGTCCGGCAGCCCCGCGGGCCAGGTGTGCACCGGCTCGCCGCCCCGCATCAGTTCCGCGTAGCGGCGGGTCATCGCGGCCAGCGCCGCGTCCCGCCCCAGCCCGGCCGACCGCGCCCGGTGATAGGTGTCCACCTGCCAGGTGGCCCCGTTCACCCGGCGCCGGCACCGCTCCTCGACGATCCCGAGGTAGAAGTCCCGGTCGGCGGGCTCGATGCCCCAGGCGTCCAGCCCCGCCGCCGCCATCGGCAGCAGCTCGTCCAGGACCAAACGCACCGCGGGCACCGTGGCCAGACCGCCGCCGCGGCCCCGGCGCGGCCACACCAGCCGCGCGTCGATCCCGTACCGGCAGGCCGCGTCGAAGTTCGCCTCGGCCTGCTCGAAGGGCAACCGGCTCCACACCGGACGCGCCTCCTCCGCCAGGGTCCGCACCAGCCCGTAGTAGAAGGCCGCGTTGGCCACCACGTCCACCACCGTCGGACCGGCGGGCAGCACCCGGTTTTCCACCCGCAGGTGCGGCATGCCGTCCGCGACCCCGTACACCGGCCGGTTCCAGCGGTACACCGTGCCGTTGTGCAGCACCAGTTCCTGCAACCGCGGCAGACCGCCCTCGTCCAGGACCCGCAGCGGCTCCTCCTCGTCGCAGATCGGCAGCAGCGCCGGGAAGTAGCGGAGGTTCTCCTCGAACAGCTCGTAGGCGGAGTCCACCCAGCGCTCCCCGAACCAGGTCCGCGGCCGCACGCCCTGCGCCTGGAGTTCCGGCGGCCTGGTGTCGGTGGCCTGCTGGAACAACGGCGGCCGGGACTCCCGCCACAGCTCCCGCCCGAACAGGAAAGGCGAGTTGGCGCCCACCGCGATCTGCACGGCGGTCACCGCCTGCGCCGCGTTCCACACCGCCGCGAACCGGCCCGGGGTCACCTGGAGGTGCAGCTGCACCGAAGTGCACGCCGCCTCCGGCACGATCGAGGTGGTCGTGCAGTGCAGCCGCTCCACCCCGGCGATGTCGAGGGTGAAGTCCTCCCCGCGGGCCGCCACGATCTGGTTGTTCAACAAGCTGTACCGGTCCACGGCGGAGAGGTTGGAGGACACCAGATCGGCCTGCGCGAGCGTCGGCAGGATACCGATCATCACCACTCCGGCATCGATCTCCGCCGCCATCCGGTGCGCATAACCCAAACTGGTCCGCAACTCCTCCGTCAACTGGTCGAATACCCGCCCCGCCAACCGGTGCGGCACGATATTCACCTCGAGGTTGAACATCCCGAGTTCCGTTTGGAAATCCGTGCTCGCGATGCGTTCCAGCACCTGCGCATTCATCATTCTCGGCAGCCCGTCGGAGCCCGCGAGATTCAGCTCGATCTCCAGCCCCATGAAGTTCTTGGGCCGATCGAACCTCTTCTCGGCCAGCAGCCGCCCCAGTCCCTCCAGGCACTCGTGGAGCTTCCGCCGATACCGTTGCCGATCGGACAGGTCGAATTCGCCTGCCACGATCTTCTCCCCCATCGAAGCGTCCCTCCTCGACTGCGCGGCCGCGGGATGCCGGGCCGTCGCTACGGGCCATGATGCCCCGGCCCCGTGATCGATAACGCGCCCGGGACGGGACGGCCGGGGAGCGCACGCCGGTTTGGCCGAAGCGGCGCTTCGGCATATTCGCTCCGCATGGGCCGCTGCGCACATTCCGGCCGATCGTGCACGCTCCGTTAATACCGGAGCTTTCCAGCCGAGCCCCCTTCCGGTAACCTCCGAGGTCAGCGCGGCAATCCCGCGCCCACTCGGCATGCAATCCACCGCAGCGGGACCGGTATGCCCCTTGCCCGAAATCCGCGGGACGGCTAGCCGAAACACTGCGTGAACACATGTCGTATAAACTCCGCAATCGAGGCAGAGAGTCGGCGCGCGGCCATTGCCCCAAAGCCCCCCTCTGACCCCAGAATGCGACAGCGCCGTCAGCACTCCCGGTTTTCCCAGATCCCCCAGGTCTCCCAAGTGAGAGGCGACCCACCATGCCGCTGCATGTCCCCCCGGCCCCCGCGCCCGCCCTGCGCAGTGTTCTCGCGGCACTCGATTCGGCTTCCGCCGTCCACGACGCGCATACGCCCGCCCTGCGCTCCCTGGAGGGTCAGCTCTCCGTCGAACTGCCCCTGCCCGTCCACGTCCTGGAACCCGTGACCTCCGTCGGCCGGCCGCCCCGCACCCGGCTGACCGGCTGGCGGTTCCTCATCCGCAGCGGGGAGCGGTTCGTGGCCGCCGCCGACACCCGGCTGACCGCGGACGGCTGGGCCTTCTCCCACTTCTTCGAGGGGCCGTACGTGGCCGCCACCGAACGCGCCCTGCGCCAGGCCGAGGCCCCCGGCACCCGCTACCAGCCGCGGCTGCTCTCCGTGCCGGAGCTGTACATGCTCACGCTGTGGCTGCACCGCGGGGTCGGGGCCGACCCCGGCTCGGGCCTGCCCGGCGCCGCGGACCTGCTGGTGCCGCTCGCCCCGGCCCCGCCCGGGATCGCCGCGTACCGCCCGCACCCCGTCTCCGAGCTGCTGCCGGTGCTCACCCACCGGCTGGCGCCCGCCGCCCTGGCCACCCCGGCCTGACCCGCTACGCCATCCGGCCTAGCCCGCTCGGACCAGTACCGAACCATCCGAAATGACAGGGGAGTTGGATTGAACCGCCCGCACGGGTGACGCGTCCTCAATCGCAGCGGACAGCTACCGGGAAATCCCTGCGGAACGACCGCCGCGGGGGAACACTGGGGTCTTGCTCCCCCCTCCGGGGGGAGGCGGCCCCAGTGGGGTCCCGTTCCGACCGATCGACGACGACGGGGGGCGGCGATGAACACCGCATCGAGCCGCAGCACGCTCATCACACCGCAGCGAAAGAACGCATCCATGTGCCAGCACCAGCCAGCCTGCCCGTCAGCCGACTCCGCCGACCGGGACGCCGCGCACCCCGTGGCCAACCACCCGGAACAGGGCTGGAGCCTGCTGTGCAACGGCGTCCTCCTCTTCGAGGACACCGGTGAGCTGCTGCCGGACGGCCAGGTCATCGCCCCGCACCGGCCGTTGGTGGCCGCGCAGGTCGTACGGGCCGCCTGAGACGGTCCGTCGGGACGACGGCCGAGGGGCCGGTCCACGGGTGAACTGAAGTCGAAGTAGTCGGCGAGGCCGACCCGGGTGCGGCCGTCCTTGCCGGGCAGGGCGGGCTGGAGGACGTTCAGGCCCTCGACGATCA